>JAUVZB010000019.1 GCA_030602785.1 Dehalococcoidia bacterium | reverse complement strand
CATTGGTACGAAGGGAGTAGCTCGGCCATGGGGCGCAGGTGAACTGAATGCGCACCCCCGGCCTTCGTGGAGTGGCGCACCAACCCTGCCCTACGCTGTGTAGCCTCACCATCAGTGTGGTTATTCCGACAGGCTCCTAGGATACCGTATCCCTGCGCGCGACTCAACCGCTGCCCTCCCGGAGCAGTATTCGTGTGAGTCTCACTCTCGCCCGTTTCCGGTTTGACGTCCACGGGTCCCGGACGGCCCGTGTTCATGCCGTGACCCTGTCGGAGTGGTCGCGATGCCGCAGTGTCCGGTTCACCGGACAGCCGGCACGCACAAAAGAGCTCACTACAGTTCATACGTGTCGCCGGGCTGCAGCAGGCGGAAGCTGATGTTCGGGTGCTCCCTGGCTGCCGCCTCGACCTCTACGCCGGGAGTGTTGAACAGGTGCATGGGAATGACAACCCCGCACCGGATGCTGGCCGCGGCCTGCATGGCTTCCTCCGGCGGCATGGTGTAGTGGCCGTCGACCGGCAGAAGCGCGACATCGACCGTGCCGAGGTGTTCCATCTCGGGTATCGGCTCGGTGTCGCCGGCATGGTAGACCGTGTGCCCTTCAACGGTTACCAGGTAGCCCACACCGGCTCCTCGTGGATGGAAGGGAGTACCCGGCGTCCTGTGCCGCGTGATGTTGTAGGCATAGACCGCGCGTATAGTGGCTGCACCGGCGGTCAGCTCCGCGCCGGGCTCCACCATGTGCATCTCGATTCCCAGTTTGCTGCGGCAGGCCGGCGGCCCCACGAGCATCGTGTCCGCCTTGAGCATCTTCCCGAATGAAGCCGGGTTGCAGTGGTCCGGGTGGTCGTGAGTGAACAGGATGACGTCTGCCGGCTCAGGGTGGTCGAACAGCTGCTTCACAGCCGGCCCTAGTGGCTCCATCCGACTGGGGTCGATATAGATCGTCTGCCCCGCCCCGCTGAGCTTGAAGGCGGCGTGTCCGAGCCATTGGATTCTCATCTCAATCTCCCTCCTGACTGCTTGCCGCACGCAGGTGCGGGCCTATTCCCTGTTGAACACCGCGCCGGTCATCGCCGACGTCACGAGTCGTGAGTACCTCTCCAGGTAGCTGCCCGGCGCCGCCTTCGATGGCGGACGAGTCCAGGCTGTCTTCCTCCGTGCAAGCTCGGCCTCGTCCACTTCGAGCGTCAGCTTCCCCGAGAGGATATCGATGTCGATGGCGTCTCCCTCCTCCACGAGACCGATTGTACCTCCCGCTGCCGCCTCTGGCGACACGTGGCCGATGGCCGCGCCACGCGTCGCGCCGGAGAAGCGCCCGTCCGTGACGAGGGCGACCGAATCGCTCAGCCCCATGCCGACGATGGCGGCCGTGGGAGAGAGCATCTCCCGCATGCCCGGCCCGCCCTTCGGTCCCTCGTAGCGGACGACGATGACGTCGCCCCTCTGGATTTCGCCTTCGTAGATGGCCTTCACTGCGTCTTCCTCCTGGTTGAAGACGCGCGCCGGGCCTCTGTGCTTCAGCATCTCCGGCAGCACGCCCGCTGCCTTGCAGACCGCTCCGTCGGGCGCTAGGTTGCCGTAGAGCAGGGCGAGCCCCCCCGTAGTGGTGTACGGGTTGTCCATCGGCCTGATGACAGTCTTGTCTGCCACGCCGGCGTTCTTCACGTTGGATGATATGTTCTCCGAAGTGACGGTGAGGTTGTCGCGGAGCAAGCCTGCTTCCATCAGTTGACTCATGAGCGCTGTGATTCCGCCCGCGTGGTCGAGGTCTGCCGGGAAGTGAAGGCCTGACGGCTTGATGCGGACCAGGTTCGGCGCGTGAGCCGCGATCTCCCTCACCATGCCCATGTCTATCGTGATTCCGGCCTCATTCGCGATGGCGGGCAGATGCAGCAGTGTGTTCGTCGAGCCGCCGATGGCCATATCCACCACGAATGCGTTTCGGAAAGCGTCCTCCGTCAGGATGTCACGCGGCCGTATGCCCTTGCGGTACAGCTCCATCACCTTCATTCCTGTCCGCTTGGCAAGGGCTATCCTGCGTCCGCTGACCGCGAGCGCGGTGCTGCCCGGCAGGCACATGCCGAGTGCCTCTGTAAGGAAGTTCATCGTGTTCGCGGTCCCCATGATGTTGCATGCGCCGCAGCCCGGTAGCGCTCCCTGCTCGAACTCGGCGAGCTGTTCCATTGTCATCTCGCCCCGTTGCACGAGGCCCTGCGCCTCGATGAGGTCGGTGTAGCCGACCTCTTTCCCGCAGTACCATCCCGTGGACATGGGGCCGCCGCTGACGACGATTGTGGGAATGTTAAGCCGGGCGGCGGCCATGAGCATGCCCGGAGTTATCTTGTCGCACTCCGTGACCAGCACCAGCGCATCGTACGAGTGGCCGTTCACCATGCACTCTATCGAATCGCAGATGAGCTCGCGGCTTGCGAGCGGGTAGTGCATGCCGTAGTTCCCCTGCGCGATGCCGTCGCAAAGCCCTATCGTTCCGAACTCGACGGGTGTGCCGCCTGCGGCGAGAACTCCCTCTCGCACGGCCTTCGCGATGATATCGAGGTGGATGTGGCCGGGCATCGTCTCGTTTTGCGGATTAGCGATGGCCACGAGCGGCCTGTCCAGCTCCTCCGGCAGGAATCCCATCGAGTAGTACAGGGCGCGGTGTGTGGCTCTCTCAAGTCCTCTGGTGGTGGCATGGCTTCTCATCTGGCTGCCCTCCCTGGATGCGGCAGGCGACCGCTCCGAGGATACTCTAGAGCGTTCAGCGCACGGAGGCAACAGGGCCGCCTATGCCGGCGCGGAGCGGCAACACCGGTCGTGGCGTTTGATGGGATTCAGTTTTCGGGGTGCAACAAGCCACATCATGGCCGCCGTGACCAGCAGAGCCACGACGAGAAAGACGTATGTTCCGGTGTAGTTGCCGGTCATGTCGTACATGTGTCCGGCCAGCCAGGGACTCAAGGTTCCTCCGACCGCGAAGCCAACCAGCATCGTGCCGGATATCTTGCCGTAGTGCTTCCCGTGGAAGAGATCCGCGAGAGTGGCGTTGAGGACACACGGAATCGAGCCGAAGCTCACGCCGAACCCTGTGGCAATCAGCGGCGGCAGCCACGACGTTGATGTGTCTTTCATAAGAAACAGGAGGGACACGAAGGCCGTGCACGCAAGGCAGGCGGGGATGAAGAAACGCTCCCTGCCAATCCTGTCTGACAGAGAGCCCGCCAGGTTCCCGATGGCGAAGCAGATGCCGAAAAGGCTGTAGAACGTTGCCGCGGCCATGGGGTCGTAGCCGACTTCGAGGTAGAAGTACACCAGGTGTGAGACGGCGAGCTGCTCCACGATTCCCACGGAGAACACGAAGATGAGGAAGAGGAACCAGAATTGGCGTGTGCGGGCGGCACTGCGCAGCGTCCACTCGTTCTTGTGCCACTCGCTCTTCACCCCGTTCTCCGCCTCACGCACCGAGTCCGCCTGTACCTGCTCGGGCGTCATGCCGTCCGGGAGCAACCCCTTCTCCGCCGGAGTGCGCTTCACGAAGATGAGGGAGATGGGTACTATCAGTATTGCGGCGAACAGGCCGACGGCGACGTATGCCGTCCGCCATCCGAACGACGAGATGACGGACTGGACCGCGGATGCTGACACGAGGCTCAAGCCGAAGCCGGCCCCGAGAATTCCGAAGGCGAGGGCTCGCCGGCGCACGAACCAGTTGGAGATCAGTGTTGCGACAGGCGCCCAGCCTGCCACGCTTAGTCCGATGGCGGCGACAACCCCGTACAGGATGTAGAACTGCCAGTTCGCCGAGGCGATACTGCAAAGAGCCATCCCGGTTCCCATGAGGAGCGCTCCCGCTGCAAGCACATAGCGGGTTCGGAACCGATCGGCCAGTGCCCCAGCGACAGGAGAGAACAGTCCGTAGACAAGCACATTGATGGAGAAGATGAGCGCGGTGTTTCCTCGCGTCCATCCGAACTCATTCACTATGGCCGGATAGAAGACCGAGAATGTGTTGCGGCACACGAAGCCGCCGAAAATGGTGAGGAAGCCGATTCCCAGGATGACCCAGCCGTAGTAGAGCTTTCGCTTCTTCGCCATCATTCAGCCTTGTTCTGTCTGGGGAGCGGCACATTTGCGCCACCCTGCTTCGCTTATGGGGAGGGCGATGCTTGAGTTCCTGGCGGCTCGCAGGTCAGTGTCTAATCGGGTTCAGCTTCCGGGGGGCAACGAACCACATCAGCGCAGCAGTGACGAGCATGCCGGCGATGAGCAATACGAAGGTGCTCTGATAGCTGCCCGTTGTGTCGTAGAGGTAGCCGGCGAGCCACGGACTCAGCGTACCACCCATGGCAAAACCCATCACCATCATGCCGACTATCCTCCCGTAATGCTTTCCGTGAAACAGGTCGCCAACCGTGGCGTAGAAGACGCACGGGGCCGAGCCGAGGCTGAGCCCGAAGACGACGCCGAATGCGACCGGCAGCCATGGTTGAGACGTGTCCGTGATACCGAACAGCAGCAGGCCGGCACCTGCTGCAACCAGGCTCGCGGGAATGAAATAGCGCTCTCTGCCCAGCCGGTCGGAGAATGAGCCGCATAGATTGCCGATGACGAAGCAGACTCCGAAGATGCCGTAGAAACCTGCCGCCGTCATGGCGGAGTACCCTGCGTCGCGGTAGAAGTACACCTGGTGCGTGATGGCTATCTGTTCGACGAGTCCGAGCACGACGAATGCCATCGCGAAGAGCAACCAGAACTGGTGCGTCCGCGTTGCGCGTCCGAGCGTCCATTCCGTGCGGGTCCATTCCGTGTGGAGTGCATTGGTCTCCGCCGCGGCCGCGTGTTCCTGAGTCTCCTCGGCAGTCAGTCCATCTGCGTGCAGGCCCTTGTCCTCCGGACGTCCACGAATGAAGAGGATGACGAGCGGGCAGATGACGACTGCCGCAAACACGCCGATGAATACGTAGGCGGTCCTCCATCCGAAGGCCGATATCAGGTGCTGAGCCACGATTGCGGAGACAAGGCTTGAGCCGAATCCTGCCCCGAGAATGCCCATCGAAAGGGCACGCCGTCTCACGAACCAGTTGGTGACGATGGCGACCACTGGAGCCCAACCTGCCACGCTGAGTCCGATGGAGGCGACGACCCCGTAGAGGAGGTAGAACTGCCATTTCTCGGTTGCCAGGCTGCACAGAGCAATGCCGACGCCCGTTATCAGCGCGCCAACAGCCAGTATGCGGCGTGGCTTGAAGCGGTCGATGAGCCCGCCCGCAAAGGGGGCCACTACACCGTAGACGAAAAGGTTGATGGAGAAGATGAGGGCAGTGTTGCCCCGGCCCCAGCCGAACTCGTCAACGATGGCGGGATAGAAGACCGAGAACGTGTTGCGGCATGCGTAACCCGCAACGATCGTTACGAATCCAATGGCAAGAATCACCCAGCCGTAGTACACGCTGCGCTTGGTCGACTTCCCGCCTTCTTTCGTGGCCCTACTCAGATGTGCTCCCGCTGTCGTCCGCGTTCTCCGCGAAGAACTCCAGCAGAAGCTCGTTGACGCGGTCGGCAGCTTCGAAAGCCAGGCTGTGTCCCGCTCCATCGATGATTACGACCCGCGAATCCGGGATGTGGACGCCGAGGACGTCCGCGTTCTCAGGGGGCACGAGCTTGTCCTGGCTCCCCTGGAGAATGAGTGTTGGAGCCACGATGTCCGGCAGGTGCTCCCACGAGTCATAGCCCATCAGGGCTGCCCATTGTGCCCTCAGACCTTCAGTCGTGCATGGGTACTGGCCTGTGACCTTCACGTACTCTTCCACAAGGTCCTGATTGGCCTCTCTGAATTCCTGGCTCAGGGTGTAGGGGAGCCATCCTCTCGCGCGCTCTTGAGGGGTCATGTCCAGTGTTGCCAGTTCCTGCAGCGCAGTCGCGTTCTCCTCAGCCGCGCCGATTGCATGCGACCCTCCGCACTGTGTGGCGACAAGGGTGAGACTGAGCGCCTTGTCCGGGTATTGGAGCGCTACCTCTTGCGCAATCATCCCGCCCATCGAGGCACCGACGATATGCGCGGCGGCGACATCCAGTGTGTCGAGGAGTTGTGCCGTGTCCGCGGCCATCATCTGGACGGTGTATGGTCCTTCCGACGCGTCGCTTCTCCCCGCGCCGCGGTTGTCGAACAGCACGACTCTGTGGCTTTCTGACAGCACCTGAGCCTGGCGAGTCCAGAGCTCGGCGTTGCCCCCGAGGCCCGAGATGAGCACCACATTCTCTCCTGTCCCCCTCACTTCATAGTAGAGATTCACTCCCTGGACTTCGACGGTTCCCTGTTGTGCTGTTGTCACTGGCCCTCCTTCAGTCTGTGCGCGAGGCCTTCTGTCAGGGCTCACGCGGGCGAACCCGGGGCAGCGTGAATGGTGTGCCGGTCTACTGTTGAAGTGTTACTTCTCGCGTTTCCAGACGGAGATGATGATTGCGGTGATACATAGCGCAGAGCCGAGGATGCCGACTATCGAGTGCTGTCTGATGGCCCCGGGCTCGATCGGCTCGCCGGAGTACTGGAGCCAAAGGCCGGAGGCCAACGTGTATAGCAGGAGCATGATTCCCACGTATACAGGGGTGCGTAGCAGCAGTTTCTTGTCCGTAGTCCTTCTCCCTTCTCGCAGCTTCTGGCGCTCTCTTCACACAGTTCGGCCCTGTCGAGTTGTGGCGCCGCCCTTCTCTTTCGTGCGGTCGGAGCCGGAATCGGGGCGAAACTTCAGCCATTGTACACTGGACGGTAGCCTTCTGCCCGTTTTCGGGCCGTAGAGCGCCACAAGCGCGGTGTTTACCTATGTAAAAGGGGGCTGCAGGGAGCGTTGACAACCGACCGCACCGGGGGTAAAATGACCGCAGGCCATAACCCGAACTACCTCCTCTCGCCCGCCGTCGCCGTCGCAAGGGCCGTACCACCCGCAGCGACGGCGAACTTATTTCCAGCATCAACCACGGGGCTGCCACGCTGTCGTGGTCATCAACCGGAGCCTTCTTCGCGACGCCGCCCCGGCGGTCCTTTCGTCGATGGAGCCATGGAGAGACGGGGGCACTATCTCCTGGGTGGCGGTATCGTGACATGAGGGCATATGGACTGGCGAGGGGTATCGCCGAAGCGCTGCCAGGCGCTGCCGTGACGCCTCCCGTCGCAGTTGAGTTGTCGGGCACAGCCCTGACCAGGGTAGCGCGACCTGTATCGCTGAATCCGCGCTCCCTGCGTCCTGCCTGATACGGCAGCCAGCTTCCCGGTTCACGTTGACGTACCAAAGTACCGTGGACTACAAGCTATAGACCCCAAAGCTGAGGGGGCCGCGCAATCTATTGAATCAATTGCAACTCGAAGGTAGACTTCGGCAGGGTCTAAGTTACCCGCCCCTTTGCGCCGTCGCGCGGCTTGGTCGAGCCTGCGGCGGCGCATTGCTTTGCGATGCGTCGTGAAGGGTTGTTCGGCTGAGGAGCAATGCCCTGTCTGGAAAGCCGGGAGTCGTGTGAGTTGACCGGCTGACTGCTCTGCAGTCGCCGCCCTGTAGATGCCCGGGACCGACCTTGGGTGGAGTCACCGGGAGTGGTGTAGGAATCGCGTAGCGAAGAAGAGATCCACCGCGTCATTGTCACCAGCGCCAGAACAACCCGTGAAAGAGGCGACGATAGTGGTCGAGGAATGCATGGATACTACGGGTTTCTTGCGCAAGCGTGGAAGCCAGCCGGACTAGCCGAGCTTGAGGTCTCTAGCGTAGTCGTAGGATATCAATCCGCCCGTCGGCGTTCGGACGTAGCCCTCCTCTTCGTGGGAGTACTCTGAGATTTGGCCAGCGCTATGGTCCTTGAAGAACCGTTTCACACGTAGCAACGTTTCCACTTCGCTCTCCAGGAAGACGTTCAGGTCGGCTGACCGGAGTGATGTGAATTTCTCTCCACTCACGTCGTCAGTGCCATGGAAGCTGGGATAGCGGACTTCTTCCAGGGCAAGCGTGTTCTGCCGTATCAGGACCGGGTAGTACAGGTCATAGTTGTCCGGTGCGGGGCCGAAGGGGATGCGTGCGTAGCGTGTCCCCGTGATTGATACTGTGTAGTCCTTGAAATGCTTGAAGTCTGCATAGAAGAGGAGTTTGTTCAGCTTCGTCTTGATCATCCCTTCACTGCAGAACAACAGGATGGCGTTCAAGAGCCTGTCGCGATCAAATCTGCGGTAGCCACTGAATTCGTCTGGTTCCTGCGTGCCCATCCCGAAGGTCAGATAGTGCTCCATGCGGCTAGCACCAGATTCGGAGGCTTCAATCGAGGCAAGTATCGTGTTTCTCTTTTCTTGGCCGAGTGCCATTGAGTCTGCGACCAGTTCTCGCAAGGATTCCGGCTTCATCGCCAGCCGAAGAAGTGTGTCGTGGGTCTCATCTTGAAGTCTACCTGTCTCGTAGCGACTGAGTGTGGCTCCACCAAGACCTAGAAGGTTGGCCAACTCTGATTGCGTCAGGCCGTACTTGTGTCTGAATGCTCGAATCTCCTCCGGTTGCAGCAACTTGTGCCGCTCCCGGTACGCACGGTAGGCTGCGTCCAGCGGATCGTTCTGGGACGGCAGGACGAACTCCTCCCCGCACTGCGGGCACCTATAGTACTCGACCTCGACTGTGAAGGGCTCGCCGCGAACAGACAGTTCCCTGGTTTCCTTCTTCGCCTCAATGCCCGTGCAGTTGTCACATACCGGACAGCTCAGTGTCATCGTTCAACCCTCCTGCGCGTGCTCCAACCCTTCGCGAACGGTCTGCGACCGTCTGTACGGATAGCGTAGAGGCGACATTGCATCGTGGAAAGAGAGCAGTCGCACAACCTCTGCACGGTGGTCTCCTGTCATCTTGAGCTTGATGTATATCTCACGTCCCTTGACTCGCTTTCCGAATACCCATACAAGACCGCTCACGTCTGTGTCGGGGCAAGGACCCTGACAGTAGTCCTCGACCGACAAGCCCAGCAGCTGGTGGCCAACGTCTCTGTATGACAGTTCAAGGTCAAGCATCGTTCTTTGGTTCTTCTCCCGTAGTACCAATACAAAGCGTGACGAATCCACCGTGCTCTGTGTCAGAGCTCGCTTCATCTGTAGCAGGACTTGCCTTATCCCTTCTTCACTGGCGCACAATGGATACTGCCTCCGGCAAGAGCCCTGTGGTCCGTTCCGCACCTCCTGCGAATTCCAGGCTGTAGCAATATCATGTGATAAATATCGGCTACCATATTGCTCTATGATAAGATGAATGTTGCCGTTTGTCAATGTTCCGCCAGTGCCGAAGAGGCTCGCTGCGCCGCGAGGATACTCTTGTTGATGCGGTGAAGCGGGCACGGCGTGCTTGAAGACGCTAACTGTTCCACTAGTTCCTCGAGGGTCGCCTGAATCCATCTTGTTCAGGCGGGTGACTTCAATCCGGTGCCAACGTGATGTTGTCTTCGGGTGTTGGTGTTTGTCTGCGGATGCTCCGGAAGGCCTTGCCACAGAGGGGTTGTTGGTCGTACCGTAGTGAGCGGGAGGAGGTGGTGTGTGAAGAAGGTGGTTCAGCTCTACGAGGCCGGTCTTGAGGAGTACCCTGTCCGCGATGTCATCGCCGGCAACCTGACGATGGTGGCTCTCATCGCAGCGGGCACGCTCGCCTGCTGGTTCATCAGTCCCGCGTTCGGAATCGCGTACGCAGCGCTCAGCGTAGTCATGGTCTATGTCGTGATGCGCCGGCTCGTCTGTACGCGCTGCCACTACTTCGGGAAACGCTGCGGGACCGGCTGGGGCATTCTCGCAGCGATGTGGTTCACCCGGGGGCGCATCGAGGAGTTCAACCAGAGTGCGGGAGTGAGGCTCGCGCCTGTTGTGTATGGCCTCATGGCCCTGCTGCCGCTTGTGGCAATCACGGTCGCGCTGCTGGGAGGGGCGACGACCTCGAAGCTCCTTGTCCTCGGATTGCTCCTCGCCCTGTCCTTCTACAGCATGGGTCCGGGCAGACGCCGCGCATGCTCTGTCTGCAAGATGCGGCTGTTCTGCAAAGGGAGCGCTGCGAAGTAGAACTGGAACGACGAGGGGTTTTCTCCCGGGTGGTGTCCTGCTGTGATTCGTGTGCGTCTGTCTGTGTCTCTCGGTTGTTGGGGGAGGGGCCGTCACCCGTTTGCTTCAGCAGGCTCTCGATTTGCTCTCGCCTGAAGCTCATCTGCCGCGGGCAACCCGGGGGGCGACACGCCTTGGCTCAGGTACGTGGTGGTCTGCTAGGCTGCCGTACGCCGCAACTTCGCCAGCTCCGGGTCGGGGTTGCAGACCGCGTAGCAGCGGCCGGAGCAGCCGACAGCCCACCGTGGCTTGAGCGCTTGTAGCTCGACTATCTCCTCTGGGCTGGGCGTTTTCTCCGGGAACGGCACGTCCCTGGAATAGGGCCCGACGCCGCCTGAGAAGGTGCCCTGGCTGGTAAGACCTTCACACTCCCAGACGCACTTGAGACGCCTGAGCGCTCCCCATTCGAACTTCCGGCCATCTATCGTCACGCTCCGTGTCCGTTCGGGTGAGATGGCTCCGATGTTGCACTCCTCGACGCAGCGCATGCACCTGTCGCAGATGGGGTCGCCATCGTATACGTGACCTGGCTCGAGAGGCGCGTTGGTGATGATTGTCACCAGTTTCTGCCTTGGCCCGAACTGCGGCGTGAGTAGCATGTTGTGCCAACCCACTTCGCCAAGTCCGGCGGCCACGGCGGTGAGTACGTGTGAGATGAGCGGCGTGAGTGTCCTCGGGTCGCGCCAGTCGTTCGCCGGAGTCGGCAGGCACTCGTACCCGCGTCTTGCGAGAAACCGGGACACCTGATTCGCGAGCGTGTCCAACTCGTCGTTCAGTATGAATCGGGCGAATCTCTGGTAGGGGTACGGCGTGGTCCTTCGTTCGACCTGCTCGACGATTGGTTTCGGCACTTGCAGCCCCAGCACTATCACCGCCTGTGCGTCCGGGACGTAGTAGCGGGGATGCATCTGCTCCCCGGCTCCGTCGTAGCTGCTCACCGCCGCGATGCCGTACAGGTCGACGTCCTTGCTCTCGACGAATTGTCTCAGGTCGTTGGTGAGAGCGCGAATCTCTGTCATTGCTGTCATGTGTTTCTCCATCCCGCGTGTGGGGCGTGACTGCCTTGTGTACCGCCCCAGCATAGCAGCGCTTCTCTACCATGGTCAAAGACTCCGGATCTCGTCCGACGTATCGCTGCTTCGCTATCCATCTGTCGGCCTTCGAGGGCGCATCGGCCGTGCCTGTAGCTGATTCTCTGCAAATTCACAATCTGCTGCTAGACTAGGTCTTCGAGATGCATCTTCGCTTGAGAGCACCGAAGAAGACCGTAGGACTCGCATTCCAACGAGAACGGAGCAAGCGAAGCTATGCCCGGCTTCTCTCCTCCATCCTCATTGCCGTCGTTGCGCTTGGAGCACTGGCCGCGCCCGTATTGGCCTGTGATATCAGCGTCGAGCCTTCGTCGGTGAGCGGCAAGGTCGGCGACACGCTCACGTTCACTGTCACGGTGGCGGAGACCCACCGTACCTGCACCGTACCCATAGGTGACACGCAGGTCTACCTCACGAACATGGAGCTTGTCTCGGAGACGCCGTGGCAGCAGGTTGCCGACGGGGTCAACGAGAAACAGGTCACCGTGCGCCTTCTCCAGGCCGGGGAGGGAAGCATCCGGGTTATCCGTGAGTGTGCGAAGGGCGGTGGTGATGTCACTGTCTACGTGACCATCGAGCCGTCCGAGGCCGTCGCTTCGCCGCCTTCTCCTGCGGAGCCGGATGACCAGGAGGCTGTGCCCGCCGCACCTCCTGCGGATGATGCCGACCCTGCTGCGGACGATGCAGGTGGTCCTGCCGTCGAGGATGTCGAGGAGGTATCTGTCCCCCCCGCCGCACCGGCAGACCCGACCTTCGGTGAAGCACTTCTCGAAGCCCTCAGGCAGCCATACGTGATTGCCCTGCTTGCCCTCATGATTGCCGGAACTCTTGCGCTTGCCCGGGGCTACCGGCGCGCACGGCCGTTCGCGATGCTCATCTCTCTCGGCTTCCTCGGGTTCTACGTCGGTGGCTGCCCGTGTCCTGTCGGCGCACTTCAGCACGTGTTCATATGGCTCGGGGATGCGACCAGTCACATGGTTGCATACGTCCAGTTCGCCGCAGTAGTGCTCGCGGCGCTCATCGTCGGACGCATCTTCTGTGGCTGGGCTTGCCCCATGGGAGCGACACAGTATTTCCTCTACCGGAAGGAGTCAGGCAAGAAAGTGCGCCGCTTCGAGATATCCCGTGAGCGGCACAATATCCTTCGCTGGATGAAGTACGTGGTGCTCGTGGTGCTCATCGGGCTTGTCCTGCTCACCCGGCAGCCCGTGTTCGAGGAGATCGACCCCTTCAAGGCCCTGTTCAACCTGGACTTCTCCCTGGGGATACCACTGCTCTTCCTCGTCGTCCTGCTCGCGGTTTCAATCGTGATTGGCTTTCCCTGGTGCAAGTACGTCTGTCCCCTGGGAGCTTTCCTGGGGCTTTTCCAGAGGTTTTCCATCTTCAAGATACGGTTCAGCGACGCCTGCACCAGGTGTGGGATCTGCCACACCGTTGCCTGCGACTACATGGCGATTGAGCCGGGCGACCCGTGCCCGACGGTGAACCAGATGGAGTGTGTCCGCTGCGGGGAGTGCCTCTCCCGTTGCCCCTTCAACGCCATCTCATTCACAGCGAAGCGCTAACCTCTGCCCGGTTGTTCGCGCTGGAATGCTCTGGTTCTGCCTCAGGCCTCATACGGCGCGTGCTGACGCAGGGCCTCTCACCTTCAGCATGACCGGGTCACTCCGTGCGGCAGTGCGCGAAGCCACAACAATTGCTCCACCAGGACTATTCCAGTAGAGTATCTGGTCAACGCATGGAGGACGCATGAACACGCTCTTCGGAACTCCCTATCTGATTGAACTCCTCACGCCGAAACAGGACAACGACGACTTCGAAGCACGACTGGAGGTCTTTGCGGAGCGCTACCGCCGCATCCTTGATGCCGGGGCGGTGGTCTCGATTCCCGACAATCCGATGGGGAATGTGCACTTCACGGCCATCGAGGTCATGGACTTCCTGGACCTGCCGATAGAGCCTGAGCGTACGCTTCTCCATCTCAACAGCTTTCATCTCAAGAGCGACATGGATGCCTTCCTGCGTGCCGCTGCAGATGGGGGTCTCACGAAGCTGCTGGTCGTCAGCGGAGACGGGAGCCCAAGACTGCCCCGCCTGGAGCCCTCAGACCTCGGGGTTGAAGCCAGGGTCGTAACCTCGGTGGTGCTGCTGGGCTACATCGAACGAGAGTTCCCCTGTGTCTTCACCTGCGGCGTGGCCTTCAACCAGTATGATCCCCCGGAGCATGAACTGGAGAGGCTTGAGTGGAAGGTTGACGCGGGGGCACGCTTCGTCATTACCCAGCCGGTCATCGGTGAGGACAAGGTTGTGGCTGCACTGGCTGACTTCGGGCTGCCCCTGTTTATCGGCGCATGGATGTCGAAACGAGTCGATTTGTTGATGCAGTGCGTTGGGTTGGAGCCGTGTCTGGACCAGCACTATGATCCGTTCGACAACCTTGCACTTCTGGATCGAGCCTATCCGGAGCTCGGTCTGTATCTGGCGCTGCTCAGCTTCAAACGGGACTGGTCTGATCTACTCACGCGGAAGCTGTAGGGGTTCGCTGGTTCGTAGTATCCGTCTGTAAGGGAACTAGCGCAGGCCTCTCGCTGTGGTCGTGTGTCAGACGGAGCTCGTGTGCTGCGGCGGGCGCCTTTCACAGTGCCGGTGAGCCCCGGGTTCGGTGACCGCAAAACAGCAAGTCACTGCGTTCCCCTCCGTGAACCCGGCGGCGCGGACTACATTGCCACGCCGGACATGTCCCCCAGCATGAACAGCCAGGAGATGCCGCTGTACATCAGGCCCAGTAGCACGAGGCCGCCGATGAGGGCGGACGCGATGGCTGTTCCTCTCCCGGCAGCTTCCGTTCCTGTGGCCGTCATGGCTCCGGAGTAGATTGCCAGCACGGCGAAGACAAGCGATGCCGCCCAGACGTACTCCGGCAGCCAGTACAGGACGTCTACGAACAGATTCGCCACCAGGTGGCCTGCGAAGCCGACCACAGCAAGCACCGCGAACAGCTTGTGACTACGCATGACATCCTCCCTGTTCCGAAGTATAGCCCATGCCATTGTCTATCGGGGGCGCGGACTGTGGGGTCTACCAGAGTTGCCCGCGACTACATGGCGATAGACAAGGGCGACATCTGCCCGACGGTGAACCGGCTGCTACGCGTCCGCCCGGGGAAGACTCCCGCTGCCCGCTTCGTCATGGTTGCCTCCTGGACTAGCTTCGCCCTCTGCCCCCCCCTCGTTGGCAACGTGCATCTCCTGGCTTCCCCGGGGGCTCCGCGCGAACCGGCAGGCGCCGCTCTGAAAGTACCGGAGCGAGTACCAAAGTGCAATGCACTGAAGTCCGCGCCTGCGGGGCCTCCTGGATGAGTCTCAGCTTTGGCGTGGCTGCCGCCGGACGCCGTCAGGACTGGCAGTCGGCACACGAACGTCTTAGAATGTGCTTGATGATTCTCTGCGCAGGCACTTCTGCCTTGCGGCGACGGCACGATGACGTGTGCTGTCCGGTGAGGTGTTGATGTCAGGCTCCGGGACTGGAGCGGGATTCGCCCGGGCGTGTGGCGCCGCCCTGCTGCTCTCGCTGCTTCTCGTAGTTCTTCCGCTCAGCCCTCAGGCACTCCATGCGGAGGACTCCACAGAAGACTCGTTTCTGATTGACGTCATCGACGATGGCGATGGACGTCTGATTGACGTGCGCATCTGCCCGCTGCCCCCGCCGGATACCCGCGTTCCGGCTGTCGCCTCGTCGCTCGACGAGCTAACCGCCGAGGCAGCTCTGTCCGGGGTTCCCGTCTTTGACTGGTGCTACGGCTGCTCCGCAACCGCCGCTGCAATGCTCTTCGGCTACTACGACCGGAACGGCTATCCGGACATGTACACCGGGCCAACGAATGGTGGAGTGTGTCCTCTGGACAATGGGACGTGGGGTTACGGTGAGTCGCCGCTCAGCGCCACGCACCAGGGCTATGATGGCCTGAGCGGCCTCGGGCACGTTGACGACTACTGGCAGAGCATCGGCAGCACCGTGGACCCCTACTACGAAGACTGGACGGAGCACGACTACGCCGACTGTACGGCCGACTTCATGGGAACGAGCCAGTACGTGAACTGGAGCAACACGGACGGGGCAACCACTTTCTTCTACTACACTGACAACACTCCTATCCACGACTACTCCGGCTCGGAAGGCTCGACCCCGCCCCTGCGCGACGGCTGCCACGGCATGCGCCTCTTCGCCGAATCACGCGGCTACTCCGTTGTTCAGAACTACAACCAGAAAATCTACGGCTACGACGGCACGCCTGCGGGCTTCACGTTCGTCCAGTACACGCAGGAGATAGATGCCGGGCGGCCGGTACTCATCCAGGTTGATGGCCATACGATGCTCGGGGTCGGCTACGACGAGCCGGATACGGTCTATCTTCATAACACGTGGGACCACAATGTCCACGAAATGACCTGGGGTGGAGAGTACAACACGATGGCACATTTGGGTGTCACCGTTATTGAGCTCGGGCCGGCAGCGTCTCTGCCGGAGGTCATGACAGTCGCGACGGGTGGGGTTGAGGAGACCACGGCCACAGGCAACGGCAATATCACTTCTACGGGCGGAGAGGACTGCGACACGAGGGGCGTTTGCTGGAGCACCTCGCCCGGCCCGGACATCAACGACAGCAAGTCGGAGTCCCCCGGCTCTTTCGGCACCGGCGCCTTTAGCGTTCCCATGACAGGTCTGTCGGAAGGCGCCACGTACTACGTCAGGGCCTACGCCCACAACTCCAGCGGCTACGGCTACGGCAACGACGTGACCTTCACCACCAAGCCCGATGGGCCAACCGGGCTCACTGCCACCGCCCTTGGCACTACACGGATAGACCTCTCCTGGACTGTCGGTGCGGGTGCCGACAGGACGCTCGTTGTGCGAAAGGCAGGGAGCTATCCTGTTGACCGCAGCGACGGTGACCAGGTCTACGATGACTCCGGCTCGGCATTCACCGATTCGGGTCTCTCCCCCGGCGCCGGCTACTACTACCGCGCATGGTCCTTCGAGGAGGGCGGCGCCCGGTGGTCGGATGGCTACGCGGAGGCGAATGCCATGACCGACCCTGTCACGGTGAGCGTTCCGGACGTGGCCATGGCGCCTGATTCCACCGCTCCTGTCGAAGTGAGCATCGCTGGCGCCGTCGACCTTGCGTCGGCGACAATCAGTCTGGACTTCAACCTGCTCGTCGCCGAGCTGACAGCCGTTGAGTCCGGTGTGTTGGGAGAGGTCTCACACAACGGAGTGGGGGACGCGAACGCAACCGGTCACCTGACCATGTCGTGGTCTACCGGGTCCGGGCAGACCGGCGATTTCCTGTTTGCTACGCTGACCTTCCACGCAGTCGTGGAGCCTCCTGTCGAGAGCCCGCTGGACCTCACCGTCGACGCCTTCTCCGATTCACTTGGGGGCCCGATACCCTCGACCGCGGAGGATGGGGTCCTGCGCGTTCTTGGACTGATGGAGGGCGATGTGAATCTCGGTCTCTCCACGGATATCGTAGATGCGATGTTCATAGCCCAGTACACGGTCGGCCTGCGCACCCTTGATGCCGGGCAGTTGCTGTGCGGCGATACGAACGACGACGGTGTTGTAGACATCGTTGATGCGATGCACATAGCGCAGTACACGGTCGACCCGGATGGCTCTGGTGGGGTGCTCTTCATGCCGCTGTGGCAGTTGCCCGAGGATGAGGGGCTGCTACCTCCCGCGTAGCTGTGCCGCCCGACCCCCGAAATCCAGCCGGCCCCACTCGCGCTGCATCTTGCGCGGGACATGCCCGTGCTCTAACATGAGTTGTACGGGACTGCCCGCTTGACCTGATGCGGGAGATGTCCCTGACATGAGTGGCAGTGAGAGAGTCGGTTCCGGGGTTGGTGGAGGTGTGCGGCGCTGGAGCGTCCTCGCCGGGGCGCTTGCCGCCACGGTCGTCCTTGTGTCGCTTCACCTGCTGGGCCGCTCGAACTACCTCCTCTTTCACAGCATCATCGAGGCCCTTGAGCGGGGCTACTACCGGTCCGACTGGGAGAGAGTGGCCGGCTCCCTCGACCATGGTAGCGGTCCGGGCACGGTCATGGGCTTCATCGCCGGCGTCCCCTCTCTCTCGGGCTGGTGCGCCGGCGGCGCTGCAGGGACAGGAGAACGACATTGCCTGAAGCAACGCCTGCCCGGGAACGCAGCATGCGGAGGACGCCGGAATGAGCGAAACGAAGCGGAAAACCAGCGTTATGAGAAGAGCATGGCAATGGCTGACTGAGCCCTCGCCGCGGCTCACGGACCCCGCGTTGCGAGAGCGGTCGCGCCTTCTCTCTGCGTTGCTGCTGCTCCTCGCAGCCGGGTTCCTGATCGGGGCTGCGTATGTTGACGCTCGTTTCTCACCTGGACCCGCGCAGACGAATCCGGAGTTCCTGATGATACTCGGGATTGCCGCCGGGGCGCTTGTCGCGTACTTCCTCAACAGGCGGGGCGCGTACTTGTCGGCGGCCCTTCTCGCGGCTGGCTTGCTGGCTGCCGGGACTTTCGGGGCCACACACTTCACCCTGAGCGGTGCTCTGGCGCCGACCTACGGCCCTGACGGTGTCGATCTCCTCGTGTACCTTGTGCTCCCACTCTTCTTCGCGGCCGTCTTGTTACCTGTGCGGCTCGCTGCCGTTGCGGGCGGCTGCATCGTCGCTGGCATGCTTCTCATACCGGTCGTGCATCCTCACGTGCCGTATTCCAGCATCGTCTTCGGCCCGTCGCTGTTCCTCCTCGTGACGTTTGCTTTCATCCTGTTCATCGCGCGCTACTGGCAGGGAGTCGCACGCAGCCGACGCGTCGCGCTCACTGAGAGGGGGGAGCGCTTCCGCAACCTCTTCGAGGAGTCGCTTGACCCCATCTTCCTCGTCGCTGCCGACGGCACGATAGCCGGGGTCAATGCGGCCGGCAGCGAGCTTTTCGGGTATCCGCGTGCCGAACTTGAAGGACGCCATATGCGCGACCTCTACTTGGACCCCGCGCGGCACGCTGAGGTCGTCCTGAAGGCTGAACGACAAGGGCAACACTACGAGGAGCCTGTCAGACTGAAGAAGCGTGACGGCTCTGTGCTCGACTGTCTTGTGACTACCCGGCTGCGCCGGGATGGCGAAGGCGGCGTGCTCGAATACCAGACCATCGTGCGCGACGTTACCGACCGGTTGCGCGCCGAAGAAGACCTGAGGCTTCGTGGCGAGCTCATTGCCCTTGCGCAGGACTCCGTGTACCTCATTGAACCGGCCGGAGAGATCGTCTTTGCCAATGAGGCTCTCGGAGGGCTCATGGGATACGGCGTGGAAGAGCTCGTCGGCATGAACATACGTCGGCTCAACACCCCCGAAGGCGCCGAATCGGTTCCCTCCAGGATTGGCCGAGTGCTTCGCGAGGGCGAACTCGAGTTCGAGACCGTGTACGTGCGGAAGGATGGGTCTCGATTGGACATGGAGGTGCGCACGCGGATGATAAGGACCGGGGGGAGGACTCTCCTCCTCAGTGTGGGAAGGGACGTGACGCAACGCAAGTCCGATGAGTCCGAGTTGCGTCTCAGGGGTGAGCTTCTCGACTCCGTCCGTGACTCGGTCTTCCTGCACGACCTCCGGGGCAACTTCCTCTATGTCAACGAGGCGGCTGTCGCCACGCTTGGCTACACGAGGGATGAGTTGCTGTCTCTGAAGGCCCGGCAAGTGTCAGCATCGGAGCACTTCGAGCTCTTCAGGCGCAGGATAGACGTGTTGCTTCGCAAAGGCAGCACGACGTTCGAGAGCGAGCACGTGCGGAAGGACGGCTCCGTGCTGCCGGTGGAGGTGAGAGCGAGTCTGGTCGAGTCGGGAGATCAAACGCTTGTCCTCTCCGTGGCGCGGGATATCACCGAGCGGAAGCGCGCTCAGCAAACCCTGAAGGATAGCGAGGAGAAGTACCGCTTGCTCTTTGAGCAGTCGACGGATGCCATCTATATCGGGGCGCCCGACGGGACAGCCATAGATGTCAATCAGGCATGGCTGGATCTGTTCGGCTATTCGCGGGAAGACCTCCCGCGAATCAGCGCCATCGACTTGTACGCCAACCCTGCGGACCGAGAGCACTTCGTGCGCCGCATGGCGGAAACCGGATTCGTAAAGGACGAAGTGCTCTACAAGCGCAAGGACGAAACCGTGTTTCTGTGCCAGCGCTTCCAGGTGGCACGCCGTGACACGTCCGGCGCAGTGGTCGCCTACCAGGGTATCAATCGTGACGTCACCGAGGGGAAGCGGGCACAGGAGGAACTGCGCAACAGCGAGGAACGCTATCGAATACTCTTCGAGCAAAGCATGGACGCTATCTACATCAACGCGCCTGACGGCTCCAGTGTCGAGGCCAACCAGGCGTGGCTCGACCTCTTCGGCTATTCCCGCGATGAACTGCCGGGATTCAATGCAGTTGAGGTATACGCGAATCCGGAGGACCGAGAGGACTTCCTGCGCAGGATGGCCGCGGCTGGATTCGTTGATGATGAGGTGCGTTTCAAGAAGAAGGACGGGACTGTCTTCAACTGCCAGCGGCGTTTTGTGGCCCAACGTGACGAACACGGGAGCACACGTGCATTCCAGGGTGTCATGCGCGACGTCACCGAGATGAGGAACGCCGAGCGCGCGCTGCGCAAGAGCGAGGAGAAATTTCGCATGCTCTTCGAGCAGTCCATGGACGCTATCTTTGTCACTGCGTTCGACGGCTCCCATGTCGAGGCCAATCAGGCGGCGCTGGACCTGCTCGGCTATTCCCGCGATGAGCTGCCGGGACTCAATGCAGTTGATTTCTACGCGAATCCGGAGGACCGCGAGGACTTCCTGCGCAGGATAGAGGAGACCGGACTTGTTGAAGATGAGGTGCGTTTCAAGAAGAAGGACGGTACCGTGATGGACTGCCAGCGGACCACGGTGGCGCGGAAGGACGACGAGGGCAACGTTGTGGCCTGCCAGGGCATCATGCACGACATAACCAACCGCAAGCTCGCTCAGCAGGTCCTGACGGACAGCGAGGAGAAGTACCGCACCCTGTTCGAGCAGTCCATGGACGCTATCTACATCAACGCCCCCGGTGGCGCCAGCATCGATGCGAACCAGGCGTGGCTCGACCTCTTCGGTTACTCCCGCGATGAACTGCCGGGATTCAATGCAGTTGAGGTATACGCGAATCCGGAGGAGCGAGAGGACTTCCTGCGCAGGATGGCCGAGACCGGACTTGTTGAAGACGAGGTGCGTTTCAAGAAGAAGGACGGCACCGTAATAGACTGCCAGCGGACCGTGGTGGCGCGGAAGGACGAGCACGGGAATACGGTCGCCCACCATGGCGTCATCCACGACATCACCAACCGGAAGCGCGCTCAACGGGCACTGACGGACAGCGAGGAGAGATTCCACTCGCTGTTCGAGCAGTCGATGGATGCCATCCATATCACTGCGTTCGACGGCTCCAGTGTCGAGGTCAACCAGGCGTGGCTGGACCTCTTCGGCTATTCCCGCGATGAGATGTCGCGTCTCAAGGCGGTTGACTTCTACGCGAATCCGGACGACCGAGAGGACTTCCTTCGCAGGATAGCGGAGAGCGGATTCTTTGAGGATGAGGTGCGTTTCAAGCAGAAGGACGGCACCGTTCTGGACTGTCAGTTGACCACGGTGGCGCGGAAGGACGAGCACGGGAATACTGTTGCCTACCAAGGCGTCATCCACGACATCACAAACCGGAAGCGCGCTCAGCGGGCTCTGCAGGACAGCGAGGAGAAGTTCCGCTCGCTCTTCGAGCAGTCGATGGACGCAGTCGCTGTTGTCGCTGTTGACGGCACGCTCCTGGATGCCAATCCAGCCTATCTGCGCCTGTACGGGTTCGATGGCGGGGAAATAGGCCACAGCAATGTGCGTGACCGCTATGTGAGAGAGGCGGACCGCGACGAGTTCCTGCGGCGGATGGAGCAACATGGTGCTATCCGGGATGAAGAAGTCAGGCTGAAGAAGGTGGATGGCACGATTATGGACTGCCTCCTGACGTCCAATGCCGTGCGGGATGCGGGCGGGCGTGTGGTGAGTTTTCAGACCGTCATTCGCGACGTCACCGAACAGAAGAAGGCCGAAGGGGTCCTTCGCGAGAGCGAGGCCAAGTTCAGAGAGTTGAGCGAGCTGTTGCCGCAGGCCGTATGCGAGACGGATGTCCGCGGAAATATCACGTTCGTGAACCGCAGGGCGCTTGACCTCTGGGGCTATGGCGAGGAGGGCGCGGAGACTGGATTGAACTTCTGTGAGCTGATCGCACCTGAAGACCTCGATAGGGCAAGAGCGGACTTTGAGTCGCCGCAGACATGGGAGGGTGATGTGGCTGGCGAGTTCATGGCACTGCGCAAGGACGGCACGGTGTTTCCGGTGCAGGTGTACCGCAGTCCGATAGCCCGTGGTGGAGAAGTCGTGGGAGTCAGGATCGTCCTGATTGATATCAGCGACCGCAAGAAGACGGAGCAGCAACTGCACAACCTCGCTGCTCACATCGAAGAGGTGCGCGAAGACGAACGGACCGGCATCGCCCGTGAGCTTCACGACCAGCTGGCACAGGCACTGACCGCAATGAAGCTTGACCTGGCCGGCATGAAAGGGAGGGCAGAGAGAGGCGAGGCTATCCCGCCCGGGAAACTCGCCGGGATGATGGGCCTCATTGATGAGACAGCGGCCGATGTCCGGCGCATCTCCTCGGAGTTGCGCCCCGGCCTGCTCGACGACCTCGGACTGGTGGCGGCGATGGAGTGGCAGCTCGGCCAGTTCGAGGAGCGGACCGGCCTCAAGTGCCGTCTTGACTCTCGCGTGGACGACTCGGGCCTGGGGCGGTCACGCACAACCGCGCTGTTCAGGATATTCCAGGAGGTGCTTACCAACATCGGGAGGCACGCAGGTGCTGCCGGGGTCCGTGTGTCATTCGAACTCGATGACGGGCACTATATCCTGATGGTGGCCGACGATGGGCGAGGCATAACCGAAGAGGAGATGACTGCCCCGGGCTCACTCGGCCTCATAGGCATGCGCGAGCGCGTGCGACCGCTTGGAGGCAGGATTGAGATAGAGGGAGTCCCCAACGGTGGCACCACCGTGCGCGTGTACGTGCCGGCGGGATAGAACGGGAGTCACCGGCTGCCTGGCGGCGCCGGCTTCGCCGTGGTGGTTCGCGATGCGGGGGCGGACCTCTGCGTCCGCCCGTGGTCGTGATGTGGGGTGGTTTCGGATGTAGGGGGCGTTCGAGAACGACCGGCCACCGATGAGGGTCACGGCAGCAGCCGATGGTCGCCCGTGCAAACATGGGGTGGTCCTGATGTAGGGGGCAGGCATGCCTGCCCCGTCGCCCTGTCGCCACACAGCGTCGCAACCACCGACACAGCCTTGCTTCGCATGCAACCCGACGGGCGAGGCATGCCTCGCCCCTGCAGATCCGCCCTTGCTCGGGCGCACGATCGTGGTTCGTGACGCAGGGACACGTTGCACGTGCCCGTGGGGCGATGGGGTGGTCCTGACGTAGGGGGCAGGCATGCCTGCCCCGTCGCCCTGTCGCCACACAGCGTCGCAATCACTAACACAGCCTTGCTTCGCACACAGCCCTACGGGCGAGGCATGCCTCGCCCCTGCAGATCCGCCCTTGCTCGGGCGCACGATCGTGGTTCGTGACGCAGGGACACGTTGCACGTGCCCGTGGGGCGATGGGGTGGTCCCAATGTAGGGGGCAGGCATGCCTGCCCCGTCGCCCTGTCGCCACACAGCGTCGCAACCACCAACACAGCCTTGCTTTGCACACAGCCCTACGGGCGACGCGTACATCGCCCCTGCAGGAAACCGACCTCTGCCACGCCTTCCTGTTCAACGTCACCATCTCCTCCATGCGGACAGCTTCGCCGAACAGTCAAGAACTGGCTGAATCGTAGACCATCAACAGACGCAATCCGCTTCGTTGACCGGTATCCTGACCGGTGCTAGGATTGATGCAGGGCATCTGTGGTTGGGAAGAAGAAATGAGGCGCTCATTTGCGGTTCTACGCTGTTGGCGGCCGCAAGGCTGGCACTTCTCGGTTGCGCGCCTCAGGCCTTTTGCCGCACTTCTTGTGACGGCGACTCTCCTCCTCTCAGTCGGCCCGAATCCCTTCAACACAGCGCCCGTCCGCGGCGACGACGTCGTCTATGACTTCGTCGCGAATGCGGCCTCTGCCTCATGGTCCAGCGGGGCGGGAGCACTCCCATTCCCGGGCAGCGATTCGGACAGCCGCGGCTTTGCACTCCTCCGCAGTGGCTTCACTCTGGAGGATGGCAGCAGTCCATCGAAGTCCCTCCAGACACACCCGCAGTGGGTCAGCAACGGCTGGATACAGGGCCGGTATCCTACTATCACCGTGCCGGACGGCGCGGAGCTGCACCTCAAGGTCGGCTTCTACAACGGGGCCACGGGCACGGACGGCGTCGTTTTTCAGGTCCAGTTCGAAGAGGGCCAGACACGCAGCACGCTGCTCGGCGTAGGGGCTACCTATGAAGGCAAGCTCGATGTGGCGACGAAGGACCTCTCCTCGCTGGCCGGAAAGACGGGACATTTCATACTCTACGTGAATGCCGCCAACAGCTCGGGCCAGGACTGGGCTGCCTGGGCCGAGGCCCGCGTTGTGGCTGAGGAGTTGGAGCTCCCGGACCTGCGCGTCAAGCGCATCGAGACCGGCCCCGGTGGCAAGCTTCAGGTCACGGTGCGCAACTACGGCGATGCTGCGTTGCCGCAGGGGTGGTCTGCTGTCGCCTCTGTGAGCTTCGATGCCAGCCCGAAGGGCGTGTTCGACTTGAGGACTCCGACCTCAATCTCGGACGGCGGTATCGGGGAGCCGGGTGGAAGCTCGGTGTACCTGCTCGCGTGGAGTATCACCGGGGTGGTCACCGTTGAGGTGTGTGCGGACTCCACTGATTCTATCGCGGAGGAGGACGAGGACAACAACTGTCGCAGCGAAGGACTGGAATCGGCCGCAGGCGCGCGGCCCGATCTCGTGGTCGCCGAGGTCCTCTGCGATTGGGACAACCACCGAATAGGCTACGTGCTCAAGAACGTCGGCGATGTTGAAGCCCCGGCAGGTCACGTCACCGAGCTCATCGTCGAGAGCTCTCCTGCGGCTTCGCAGAGCGAGGCGGGAGAGCTTGCGCCGGGCGCAACGCTGGAGGGTTGGTTCGAGGAGTACTCGTGGGATGTCTGCGAGGCGCTCAAGGTGACCGTCTGCGCGGACAATCGGAACGATGTCGCGGAAGCGGACGAGGACAACAACTGCCTGACGCGCACGTGCGAGTGCACGCCTCAACCGCCGCCAACCGTGTGTCCTCCCGAGTGCGAATGCCTTGAGAAATACGAGGGCTACGCGCGGGGCCTCGAATACTGCCTTGATGGCAACGGGGCGCCCATCGTGTGCGATGTCATTGACGCGGAGAAGGAAATATACAGGTACTGCTTCAGCGCGGGCGCTGAAGCGGCCGCGAAGGCGGGCTCTGAGCCTCCGTTGCCGCAGGACAGCGACGTCGATGGCGATGGTGAGATCGGTGTGGATGACGTGGCCGCCATTGCAGCTCACTATGGCGGCCGGACGGGAACGTCGCGTGTTCCCTGGGACCCGAACGAGGACGGCGTGGTCGATTTCAAGGACCTGGCCATCATCGGGTCCAGGTTCGGCAGGTCCATCGCGGAGCTGACGCTCGAGGAGCACGGCATCAGTACGCCCGGCGACCTCCTCGAGAGCGTCGGCAGCGTGGCTGCCTTCACCGACCTCAGCTTCAGGACGGGCATCGACCCCGAGCGCCTGCTGAGACAGATAGGCAGGGCGGAACTCGAGTCGGCCGTACCGGGCCTGCCTGATTGCCACCTTGATCGCCTGGAGGCGCTCGGCATGGGTTCGCTTGCTGCGCTTCAGGCGGTCGCAATCGCAGACGAGAGCGTGCGGCGTATGCTCTGCGACGAGATGAGGCTCGACTGGATTGCGTCCGGCGGCAAGGAGCGGGGCGAACCGCTGCCCTCTCCGGACGATCTGGATGACTGGATAGGGGCTGCGCAGGGCAAGGCCCCTGCCTTCGGGAAGACCGATGACGGGGCCATACGGTTTGCTGACGGCAGCATGCTCCCGTCCGACGAAGAAGAGGACGTCGGCGACGGCGTCATGCCGGCTATGGCCCCCGATGCAGTATCAGGGCCTCCCGTGCCACGGTCCTCGCTCGTCTTCACGGGGCGCTATCCGGGCATCGCTGGTGGTGTCCTCGCGGAGGAGGCAGGCCCGGGGATACCGCGGGAGCCCGTGCCCGAGCCCTGCCCTGTCATCGACGGGCGCATCTACGGCTTTCCGTACGATGTAAGCACGCTCAAGATACAGGCTGAGCGCTTCGAACTGCGGATGACCTACGATCCGCTCACGCGCCAGCCACAGGGCGCGAGGCGCGTCGCTGTGGACGGGAGACTCATCGATGTTGAACAACGCTTCGCCGGCTTGAGCGGCGGCCGGCTGACTTACTACAACAGCGGCTGCCTCAGCCCGGGCGAGTGGACGTTGACACCTGTTTTCCACTCCGACGAGCCTGAGACGCCGGTGTGGCATGGTGATTGGAGCCCCTACTACCGGGAAGAGGTCGTCACCTCGGGGCTCGAGCCCGTCACGGACGCCGATTTCACATTCCTCCCCGTGGAGACCGAGCCGCCCACCATCGAGCTTGCTCACTCGCCCGTGCAGCCGGGGGGCACTGACGTTATCACCTTCAACGTGTCCATCGAGGACGACCACATGATCCAGAAAGTGGAGATTTACGAGTGGGGCCGCTATACCGATGGACGCCAGACCGAGCCCGAGCGCATTGCGAGCTATTTCTGGGACAGTGGCTACCCGCGCGAGCGCAGCTACCGCGCGGCCGGGGGCTGTGAGAGCGCCCCGCCTGGCTGGCTACCCGCGCGAGCGCAGCTACCGCCTCGAGCGCGGGCCCTATCCGGTGGGAGAGCCGAACGAGACCTATTTCGAGGTGGCTGCGTGGGACTACCCGGGCAACCACGCGGTCGCCGTTGACAGGGTCCGGGTCAGGCAGATTGAGATGCCCGGCCTGGTCTTTCTGCTGGGAACAGCACTACCCTTCTCGCCCGATAGCTACTACGTGGCCAGCATCGGCGAGATAGTCTTCAGCAAGGACTCCGACGGCAGTCCGCCTGAGGGGGAGATGCATTGCAGCGCACACGCCACCATGACTCGCACGGATGGCGGCACGCGCGAGTTTGTGCAGGACTACCCCTACTACAACTACGTGGAGGCCCTCTGCGATGACGGTCACCCGATGTGTCAGCCATGGGTGCCTGTGCTGGCTGTGCCTGCGGACGAACTCAGCGGGTACGGCGGATACACTCTCGCCACCGGCGTATACGAGGGCGACGGCTGGCTGGAGCGTTTTCTTCGCGGTCTGATAGATGCTTTCGTGGGTGCCGTGATGGTCATCATCGATGCCATTCTCTGTGTCATTGACGTCATCACGGCCTCGGAGGACCTGACGGGCTGTGAAGATCTCACGTGCGACGTCCTGGATATCATCAATGTCGTCGGCCTGGGTACGGGAGGGGAGGAGGACGACTACATGGGGACGGCTGCGTTCATGACGACGCGGGAGTCGGGCTTCGGCCTGGAAGACGGGGCATCAGCCGCGGACTTCTACGCCTACGGCGCTGCGGACTCCGATGAGATTGACTGGGCCGGCGCCCTCGCTGACGGCTCTGACACAGACGGCTTCTGTGGAGGTCGCTCGTCTATCGAGCTGGTGCCCGTGCTCCAGCAGGGAGTGACAACCTTCGCCGATGACGACCCCGGCAGCGGTTGGATTCGGGTCCTGAATCATGTTGAGCTGTATGACACGAGGCCGGTGGGCGGGATCAAGGTCAAGTTCGTCGGTGCGCACGTGCACAGTGACCGCGACGGCTTCTGGAGGGGTGACGGAGACGTCTATGCCCGGACGCTCGTCGGCGCCGTTGGCGGCAGTCCCGTCGGCGCCAATGACCACTCGCTCGAGGGCGAAGACCTCGCCGTCCTGCCCTACTCGGCCGCGGATGTCCACAGGTTCGAGTGTGGCGACGTCTCCAGTGGGTCCAGCTTCGAGAGGAACAGGTTTGTCTTTGACCGCAGCTTCAGTGGCGCGGGCATCGCGTTGCTCTACGTCCAGATCGGCCTCTGGGATGATGATGGAGGCAGCTTCGCCGACAACGAGATAGGCGTCCTCTCGCGGCTGTGGACGCTGGATGAGATTGTGGACATGATGGAGTACCCGGATGAGGCTGATGCCCGTCACGCGGGGCCGTATGAGAACGACCATATCGAGGTCACCGTTGTGCATCCGGTTGTGCTCCATGGTGGCGAGACCGGCTATGAGGTGGGGCCGCCGGAGGACGCGGACGATGAGTTCTTCTATGTCATCAGCGACACGCGTGAGGTCTATACAAGGCAGGAGTACATAGACGACTACACGCGGATACATTTCCACCGTGGCTCCATCATTACCTATGAGATATGGGTCAACCCGAACGTAATGCCGGCACACGCCGATCAGGCGCAGGCGCCCGGAACTGGTCCCGGTGGGGACAGTCAATCTGGTGGTGGGAGCACGACCGACCAGACCGGAGCCGGAAGCACGCCCGATCAGTCCGACAGCGGCAGTACGTCCGGTCAAACCGATAGCGGGAGCGCTCCAAACCCCTAGTCTGACAGAGAGAATAGCTCATGAGCGACAGCAGGCAGAATCGCAGGAGACTTGTCTGGCGGGTCGTACTTGTCCTGCTCTGCCTCTGCGCCGCCGGCCTGTCCTGCTCGCTCTTCCGCGGGGGCGAGGAAGGCCCTTGGTCGTGGGCTTGAGAGACGCTGGAGACAACCGCTCTTCCGCGGGGGCGAGGAAGGCCCGCCCGCACCTGCGAAGCCGCCTCCGGTGGTGCCGGAGCTGGAGGAGGGCGTCTACCTGCGCCCCACTCAACTCCAGGGGCGTGCCGGGGACTCGTTTGATATCGAGATAGTTGTCAGGCCGGCTGGCTGGGCCGTGAGTGGCTGCGAAGTCGTCCTGGGCTATGACCCCGCCGTGCTTGCCGTCGTGGACGTCCAGCCGGGCGCGTTCCTCGGCGCGGACCCCATCGTGGGCCTCAAGCGGCTCGACAACTCCGCCGGTGAAATGACGCTGGTGATGGCGCGCACAGGCGAGACAGCTGCGTCCTGTCCTGCGGGCGTCCTCGCAACGGTCTCACTTTCCGTGCGTGACCCGGCCCCGGAGGGCGAGCACCCGCTGGAGCTGGTGAGCGTCGGCCTTGCCGACTCTTCGTTCCAGGATATCGAGGGTGTTCCGACGCAGGGAGCCATTCTCTACGTGGTTTCCTGAGAGGCTGCCCGACTTCCCCTGTGTCCCTGTGGTTGAAGTCCGCTACTTCGATATCGAGTGCGTCGCGTCCAGCAGCAGCTCCCAGAGGCGGTCGCCCCAGTCCAGGTGCTCCGGCTTCATCAGGCACGAGCGCAGACAGGCAACGCTCTCCGTGTCGAATTCAACATGCGGCCACGCCTCCCGGAGTAATCGCGCCGGGTAGGTGAACAGCGCGAGATGCAGGCCGCGCTCCGCGGCTGCATCGAAGAGCTGCTTGCTCATCCTCGACACTTCGCTCGACCTGTTGGCGCGGGGCGCCCAGATGACGATGTCGAGCTCCGGCTCGAACATCGTGAGGAAGAGCGGGTCTGCCTCAAGTTTCCCGAACAGCGTGACGGCGGCCTCCCTGCACTTCGCCAGGCCCGCAGCGAACTCGCCATCACGTGTCATCGGGAGCAGCCGCTGCGTGGCCCAGAGCGCGACCGCTGAGGCGCCCGCGCGCGAGCACTCCAGGCTTATCTCTCCCAGGTGCAACTCCGACGAGCTGAAGTACGTGTACGGTGAGTCGTGCTTGTAGAAGCTGCCGACCGACGGGTCTCTGAACAATACGCAGCCGCAGCCGTAGGGCTGGAGTCCGTGCTTGTGTGGGTCTATGACGAGTGAGTCCACCTCAGACAGCCTTCGATAGCTGGCCGCCGTCTCGTCGGACAGGTTGTCCACGAGACCGAAGTACCCGCCGTAGGCTGCGTCGGCGTGCAGCCGGAAGCCGTACCTGTCACGCAGTTCAAGAATCGCGGGCAGCGGGTCAACGGCGCCGGTCCCGGTTGTTCCGATTGTGGCCACAACGGTCCCCACGTCGCCCTTCTTGAGACTGTCTTCAAGGGCTTTCAGGTCCATCCGTGCGCGGGAATCGCACGGGACAGCTTCGAAGTCCAAGTGTAAAACGTCGGATATCCTGCTGTGCGTGTAGTGGGCCTG
This sequence comes from Dehalococcoidia bacterium, assembly GCA_030602785.1. Classification (GTDB taxonomy): domain Bacteria; phylum Chloroflexota; class Dehalococcoidia; order GIF9; family AB-539-J10; genus SKVJ01. The sequence continues at coordinate 11,197 of JAUVZB010000019.1, read as the reverse complement.
GTCGGAGGCCAGGACTTTCCTGCCCGGGTTGAGCTTCCCCGCCACCCAGAGGGCCTCGAGGTTCGCCATCGTGCCGCCTGCACACAGGTGTCCCAGGTGTGTCTCCCATCCGAAGATGCGCGCCAGTTCCGCCACCGCCTCTTTCTCCATCCGTGAGCTGGCGCGCCCGCCGTCGAGCGCGTGGTTGTTGGGATTGACCCACATGGAGAGCATGTAGGCGAGACGCGCCACCGGGTGTGGGGGCTTCAGCATCTGCCCGGCGTAGCAGGGGTGGAAGTAGGGATAGTTGTCCTGCATCCGGTCGGCGACCTCGAGGAGCACGCCGCGAAGGGCATCTTTGTCGTATTGCGCGTTCACGTCGGGCAGCTCTGCGAAACCGCCGTCGAGCCGCTCCAACGCTTCTTTGAGAATGGTGAGACTGTCCTTCTCAAGCTTCATGACCGCTCTCCTTGCCCGCTGTCGCGCATTCCTGCTGCAGGCCGAGAGAGAGTATAGCAAGGCCTGTTCCTCGGCCGGTGCTATCATCGGGGTGACGGCGCCGCCGTCGCCGGCCTGCACGGACTGTCTCCCGGACTGCGGCGACGTGCGCATAGGTGGAAAAACGGCGCGGGAGTGTGACAGTGCTGCGCGGGCAGCGTATATGTGAGTAGAGAGTGCTCCGGCCCTACAGGGACGAGGGACATTCCATGAGTGGTGAAGGAGGGACAATGAGACGCACATGGTTGCTGGGGATAACGGCCCTGCTTATCGGTGCTCTTGTGCTGCCATTCGCATCCGGCTGTAGCCCGATGCAGGCTGCCGAAGGCTACGTCGTGCTGGTGCCGCAGACACTGCATAGTGGGAGCACGGAGTCGGTGTCGTTCAGCCTTTTTGGCAGCGACGGCCCCGCCCGCGACAGGGTCGAGGTCCGTGTTCTGCAGGGCGGCAAGGAGATTGCGAAAGCCAGTGCGGTGGTGGATGGGAAGGGGACCGTGGAATTCAACGTACCTGATGTCGAAGAGGGAGACTACACGGTTGTTGTGAAGGGCACGGGCTTTGAGCAGCAGGCAGCGGTCCGTATCGACAAGCCCGTCGTTGTTTTCCTCGAGACGGACAAGCCAATCTACAAGCCCGGCCAGACGATTCACATGCGTGCGATGACTCTGGACTCTGAGCTGAAGCCGTTGCGTGAGGACGTCACCATAGAGGTGCTCGACGCGAAGGGGATCAAGATCTTCCGCACAGAGGTCGAGACGGATGAGTATGGCATGGTGAGCCTTGAGCTGCCGCTGTCGTCCGAGCCGAACCTCGGAGTCTGGAAGATACGGGCGTTGACGGACAAGGCAGATACGCAACTCGACGTCCGCGTCGAGCGTTACATACTGCCGAAATACGAGGTCAAGATGGAGCTGCCGCGCGAGTGGTTCCTCGTCAGCGAGCCTATTGAAGGCAGCGTGTCCTCGGAGTACAGCTTCGGCAAGCCTGTGAAGGGCGAGCTGGAGATAGTCGCGTCGCGCTACGTCGGCGAGTGGGAGGAGTACGCCACCTTCACTGTTGACATCGACGGGAGCGCTGACTTCGAGATACCCGCGGCTGACTACGTGGCGGGCGTACCCGAGGCTGGCGGCCAGGGCAATGTCATGCTTGATATCACGGTCACCGAGGACGTGACCGGCTACGTGGAGCGGACAGCGAGGCTCCTGACAGTGGCGGATTCACCGCTGAACCTGCAGCTCATTCCGGAGGGCGCCGTCTTCAAGCCGGGCCTGGCCTTCAACTTCCTCGTGGTCACTGAGACGCCCGACAATCAGCCGGTGGACGCGAAGGTGCAGATCGAGGTCACGTATCTCGATGAGGAGTTCAAGGACATCAAGACCGAGAAGGACGATGTGAAGACGAAGGACGGCAAGGCGCTCTTCGAGAGCAATCCGCCGAAGGGAGCGGTCGCTCTCTCCGTGAGAGCGACCGCGGAGGGGAAGTACGTGGAGCGGGAACTCGAATCGTCGTACTCGCCCTCCGGTAACTTCATTCACATCGAGCAGCTCAGTGAGGGCGTGCCGCAGGTGGGTGAGGACATCGAGTTCAAGGTCTACTCGACGAGTGAGGCGCGGAACTTCTACTACGAGGTCGTATCGCGCGACCGCATCGTATTCTCCGGATACACGAAGGACAGTGAGTTCTCCTTCCAGACCATACCGCTGATGGCTCCGGCGTCGAGACTGCTCGTGTACCAGATACTCCCCAACAGCGAAGTCGCGGCTGACTACCTGCCGTTCAAGGCTACTGGGGTCTACCCGCACAACGTCGAGGTTGGGTTCAGCGAGGACGAGGCGAGGCCCGGCGATGATATCGAGATAAACATCAGCACCGAGGGCAAGGCGAGGGTCGGCCTGGCCGCCGTGGACAAGTCGGTGTTCATACTGGCCGAGAACCGCCTCAATCTGCAGCAGGTCTTTGCCGAGCTCGAAAGGCTTTACATGGACCCTCAGGCCGAGTTGCACGAGGTCAACATCTACCCCGTTATTGAGACTAAGGGGGCTGCGGAGGTTTTCGAGGATGCCGGCGTCGTTGTGCTGAGCAACCACGATGTCCCCGAGGGCAAGCAGTTCGAATGGCAGGGCCAGGAAGGCTTCTGGGATGGGCTCTTCCGCCTGCTCAACAAGGGTGGCCTGATGGTCGAAGAGGCTGAGATGGCGATGGACGAGGAGGCCGGCGCCATGGCGCCCTCGGCAGTTCCTGAACAGGGCATGCCGGGAGGAGAGGGGCTCGTGGAGGTTGAGCGAGTCCGCCAGTACTTCCCCGAGACCTGGCTCTGGGAGGAGCTCGAGACCGGCTCCAACGGGCGCGCATCGCTTGATGTCACGGTGCCTGACACCATCACGACGTGGATGCTGCGGGCTGTAGGCATCTCCAAGGAAAAGGGACTTGGAATGGCCGAGGCGCAGTTGCGGGCCTTCCAACCCTTCTTCCTGAAGGTCGACCTGCCATACGCGGCCATACGCGGCGAGGAGTTCCCTGTCTCGGTTGCCATATACAACTACCTCGATGAGGAACAGCAGATACGGGTTGAGATTACGGAGGGCGACTGGTTCGACCTCCTTGATGACCCGGTACAGGTGGTCCGCATAGGACCCAACGACCTCGGCTCCGCCGCGTTCACCATCCGTCCCACGAAGCTGGGCATCAATCCGGTCGAGGTCAAGGCCCAGGGACAGGCAGCCGCTGATGCCATGAGCAAGACCATCATCATCGAGCCCGAGGGGGCGTCACGGGAGGTCGTGGACAATCTCGTGCTGTCGGACGGTGATGCGAAGAACATCGGCACGTTCATCCCTCCGATGGCGGTTGAGGGCTCCGGACGTGCCTACCTGGCTCTCACATCCAGCTTCCTCACGCAGACGATGGAAGGACTCGAGGAGCTGATACGGATGCCCTTTGGCTGCGGCGAGCAGAACATGATGCTCTTCGCGCCGAACGTCTACATCACGAAGTACCTCGAAGAGAGCGGCCAGCTCAAGCCCGAGATAATGGCGAAGGCCGAGAAGATGATGATAACGGGCTACCAGCGGCAGTTGACCTACCGCCGGAGCGATGGCAGCTTCTCCGCGTTCGGCCAGAGCGACCAGGAGGGAAGCCTGTGGCTCACGGCCTTCGTCCTGAAGGCGTTCTCGGAGGCGGAGGACCTCATGTACATAGACGAGACGGTCCTGCGCGAGGCGCAGGAGTGGGTTGTCTCTCACCAGAACAGCGATGGTTCCTTCGACCCCGTCGGCTTCATCTGTCACCAGGAGATCCTTGGTGGTCTCCAGGGCAAAGATGCGCTGACTGCGTTCGTCGCCGTTGCGCTCATCGAGGCCGGCGAGACGAACGCGTCCGGCAGGGCCGTTGACTACCTTGAGGACAGGCTGGGCGGAATGGACGATGCGTACACGGTCGCCCTGACCGCGTATGCGCTGGAGCTTGGCAAGAGCCCGAAGCGTGGTGATGCCAACCGGAAGCTGATGGACCTCGCCAACGAGGACGAGAACGGACTGTATTGGGGCAGCGCGATGGTGCCGCTGGAAGGCGAGCGCGAATCCATGCCATACCCTGTGCAGCAGAGTCCTGCCACCATCGAGATGACGGGCTACGCCACGATGGCGCTCGTGCTCCACGGCGACGCCTTCAACGCCTCCCGAGCCGCCCAGTGGCTTACGAGCCAGCGGAACTCCTACGGGGGCTTCGGCTCTACGCAGGACACGGTCGTTGGCATCCAGGCGCTTGTCGAGTACCAGAGCGGCGGACGCGCTGACGTGGACCTTGACCTCACTGTGGCCGGCGAAGGGTTCAAGAAGGACGTCACCATCACGTCGCAGAACTTCGACGTGCTGCAGGTTATCGAACTGCCGGTGAACGAAGAATTCGAGCTGACGGTGGACGGCAAGGGCAAGGCAGTCGGCCAGGTCGTGCGGCGTTTCAACCTGCCGGAAGTGGGGTCTGAGACCCTCAATATCCTCCAGATAGAAGTGGACTACGACACCACCGAGGTGGAGGTTGATGACACCATCACGGTGTCCGCGAAGCTGACCTTCAATCCGCCACAGCCGGCGGAGGCGGGTATGGTGGTCATGGACATCTCCATCCCGACCGGCTTCGCCGCGGTCACCGACACCCTTGAGGCCGCTGTCGAGGCTGACGAGCGCCTCAAGCGCTACGAGCTGGCGGGGCGCAAGGTCATCTTCTACATAGAGAACCTCAGGCAGGGTGAGAGCGTGTCGCTCGAGTTCAAGGCCAGGGCGCTCTACCCTGTGAAGGCAAAGGCGGTTGCATCCAAGGCCTACGCCTACTACAGCCCGGAGCTCAGTGGGGAGACGCTTGGGGAGGATGTCACAGTACGCTGACTTCTGTCTTCATTGGGAGGGGGTGGGAAATAGTCCCACCCCCTCTTCTTGTGCTGAGAGGAACTTATGGACGCCGTCTCACACTGCAGGGCATCGCCTCAGGCGTGGTCTTGAGTGGCCGCCGCCCCGAAGGCGGGCGGCCTGTGCAGGCGATGTATACTGGAGAACAACTATGACCTGGCAGGACATCATCAGGCTTCACGTCGCCGGCCCATCAGGAAAAGGCAACGATGTCGTTGATTTGAGTTGGAGCGATGTTCCCGGGAGCCTGTCTGAACTCGCAGACCGCATGAACGTGAGGCTCGATACAAGCTTCCCTGTGGAGATTGCCCCGTCCTGGCTGGGCGCAAGGGCGCTGTGCGCGATTCGCGGACGGAGGGGCATGCGTATCAGGCTGGGAGGCGCGCTGGCGAGGAAGCTGTCGCCGGGCGCGCTGGAGGGCGTGCTGGCTCATGAACTGGCCCACCTCAAGTGCCGGCATTGGGAACTCCTCCTGATGGGTTGCCTGCTCGCGGCTGTGCTGGGCGTGGCCGCAGGTCTGGCTGTGAGCTTTCCCACTGTCGGGCGCCTCGTCCTTGGCGGTGCGTTGCTCGTGCTTTCTGCTGCCGCCATGAGCTGGGCCGCCGAATACGAAGCCGACAGGGTTGCAGCCCGCTACGTGGGCTAGGATGTGATGGCGTTGACCCTCCGCGAACTGCGCGACTCCGGCTTCAGGGACAGACCCGAGTTCACCCACCCTCCCGATGGCCGGCGGATACGGCGGCTCCTGGATTCCAGGTTGCGTGGCCGGCTCAGCGACTGACTCACTGCCCTCTCCGCTGCAATCGTACCCGCTTCTTCTCCTGTTCCCTGCGATTATCTGTGCCCGGGACCGGGTGTCGGCGCTGAGTGTGCGGTGTCCATGGTGGTGGCAATGGGGTGCGGAATCCGAGATTGTCCCGGGAGATTCTCTGCCCCACGAACAGGGAATTCTTGACAGAAGGACCCTGGCATGTTAGCTTACCAATTACCCCAAGCAATCGAGCTCAGGGGAAAGGCCAAAGGCCCAGCAGGCAATAGCTGAAACGCTTCTACTGTATCCGTATGGTGGGAGTGGGCAAGGCGAAAGCTCAGAGGGACAGGCCCTAACCCGCCTGGTAAGGTTGCTTGGGGTTTCTTTTTGCTCTCGACCGTTCCTCTCATCTTCATTTGCAGCACCCTCTACAACTGACGTGCGCTGCTGTGCTCATGGCGATTGCCTGCCGGGCGCAGGTCTAGCCCCGTTGTTGTCTTTGCCGACTGCGCATGCCCTCGAAGGCCTTCGGCCCGAAGGCAAGTGCTGCCGCTTGCCCGGCTTCCCGGCTGTGATGACTTCCCCGTCAGCCGATTGACGCTGCTCTCTGCTCCTCTCGAATCCAAGGTTGCGGCAACGGTAGCGCGAACGGTAACATTCACTGCGAGCCAATCGAGCTCCCATGCAGAGACAAGCTTCCCTCCGGGTGAATCTGTTGCCGTTCATACATCGCACGAGTACGCACAGGCTGGCGCTACCGGTCCTTCTGGTGGCCGTTCTGGCCTTTGCAGGCGCCTCGTGCAGTCAGCCCGGGGTCACAGACACCGGTGCACAGGAGCAGGAGGGCTTAGACCCGGAGCCTGACAGGGGAGTCGTCGAGGGTGTTGTCGTTGACAAGGACGAGTTCCTTTCGGAGGAAGCGACACCGCAGACGTACGAAGGAGCTTCAATCCTGATCCATCAGGCGGTGGAATCAGGGACCTACAAGGTGGCGGCAGGACAGCCGGAGAGGACTTCGTATGAGTCCGGACAAGAGGTTGCTGAGTTGACGTCGAGAGAGAATGGCTACTGGCACATAGACCTGGAGCCCGGCACGTACTTCGTTCGGGCCTTCTACAGGGACGAGAGCTACTCTGCGGATGTATTCGTCGAGGTTGGGCGAGACAGCGTGACTCACGTCACCCTGGAACTGGTTCACGGAGTCTGATGGATTGAGGAACAGCACAGGACCGCTTGCCGGAAGACGCGATGGCCGCACCGTGCGCAGGCGTGCACTGCCTCTTCTTGTTCTGCTGTTGTTCGCATGCACTGCGTCGGGATGTGTGCTGGTGAAGGACAGCCCTGCCCCCGGGTGCCGCGAATACTGGGGACTGGCGCCGATGGGGGGTTGCTTCGGCAAGAGCGTGATTACGGACCTGAAGGTGGAGCCGGAGCTCGACAACCTGGTCATCGAGGTGAACAACTGCAACGGGGGCATTCTCGAGGTTACTAACGGATGCGATGAGCCATTCCTCCTTGGAGGAGTCGAGATTGAAGCGTTGGAGCATTGCGTGGGACTGGATGTGGCGGGCAAGGAAGAGGGTCGCTACCTGCTGACGCGTACCGGCGCTAACTTCTCGGACTACGTGCCCGAGGTGGATGAGATGATACAGTTGACGGGCACTCTGGGAGAACAAGAACTGCGCATTTCCTACGTCAAGACCGGGAGGCTGTGCTAGCGTGGCGAGCCGCGACATGATTCAGAGACGAAGCAGGGAGCCTGACTTCAGGGCCCGTGCACGGTGATTCTAAGGAGGCGAGCAATGGGTATGCTATCCAATCTATTTGGCAAGAAGAGGAAGGGGAAGCGGATGAATGACGAGGACTGGGAAAGACTCCATCCGGGCGAAGAACAGCCCGACGATGACAAGGATGATGACGGCGACGACGGTGGCGGAGATGACGGGGACTAGTCTCGATCAAAGGTTCTGAGAAAGCAGCATTCCTTGCATGATGGTATCTCCGTCCCGTGCGCATCTGAACAGATGCGAAGTTTGCTCTCTCCCTTGCACTTTGGAGGGGAGAGCCGCAGTCCTGGGAGGGTTTGACATGAGCGCACTGCCCGCGTCATGCTCACGCTGTGCGGCGGCTGATCGCAGGGTGCCTGCAGGAGAACCCGGCTGACATTGCATGCAAGACAGGGAGAGAAATGGCACACAGAGTTAGATGGCTGACTATCCCTCTGGCGTTCGTTTTTGCCGCGCTACCGATGGCAATGCCTTCGGAGGCATCTGCCGCGGGGCCCTACGAGTATCTGTTGCTGGACCAGTCGGAGGCCAGTGCGATGGGCCTCGAGATCCTGCAGATCATCGACAATTCGGCTGACGGCAACATCGCCCTCCAGGGGAAGTACAGGGGCACGTCTGATATCGATAGCATGTGGATCGACTTCACCGTCGCGATCTCCCGCCTCTCGCCAACTGCTGACATAAGCTTTGAGACGGCTACGGCTGGATGTACCCAGTGTACGTATCCTGATTGTGGGCTATTCTGGGATACGACGCGCCCTGCGCGACCCTGCTACAGCAGGTGCGAGGACGGGTACACTGACTTTGGCGTAAACCAGTTGGACCGCAACATGGTTGAGATTGGCGGCACCAGTGTTTTCTCAGTCTCGGGCCTCAAGATAACCGTTAGCTCGGTCAAGCTGGACTATTGCACCAAGCTCGAGGAAGCCTGGGATGATGGAAAAAGGCGTCACGACCTGTTCGCAAACGCGATTGCGCAGAAGGTCCTGGCCAACTATGACCCGCAGACCATCGCGCTCACGCTGACTCCGTTCAGCACCTCGTACGCCCCCGGAGAAACGGTTGTCATCAGCGGGAACGTGACCGATTCATCTGACTCCACGCCGCTTGCGGGAGCCTCGGTGGCGGTTGATGTGGCAGGCACGCCATTCTCCACTACGGTGGATGGTGCGGGCGACTTCAGTGTGAGCTTCGCCATCCCCGGCGATGTCGGAATGGTGGGCTATCCCATCACGGTGACGGCATCGTCACCCGGCTACCCCGACGTAACTGAGAGCACGAGCATCAACGTTGGTGAGATACAGGTACTGTCGGTCACCGTTGATACGGACAAGGACGGCTACACGCCGGGCGACACCGTGGTGATCCAGGGTGGCGTTACAGACGGCAGCGCCGGCGTGCCGGGCGCAGCGGTCGTGGTCAATGTGTCCGGTTCAACCATGTCTACGACGGCCGATGGGTCAGGCGACTACCGTGTTGAATATCCCATCGCTGCAGATGCGGGAGATGCAACCTTCAACGTGACGGTTACCGCAACCGGGTCGACTGCAGGGTCGGCGACTGCCAGTACGACGTTCACGGTCGGGGATGTGATGTCCGTAGAGATTGTGACAGACAAGGACCTCTACCTTATCGGCGACACGGTCTATTGCACCATCACCGTCAAGGACAGTTCAGGACAGCCGGTGCAGGGCGCAGCCCTCGATGGCAGCGCGACATACACCGACTCCGGCAGGTCGACGACACTCTCCGGCACGACTGACCCCATGGGACAGGCTCCGTGGACGTTCCCCTGGGGCCAGACGCCTGGTGGTGACACGATTGCCGAAGGCAAGCTCAAGGTCGAGATCACCGCCACCAAGGACGGCCTGCCCGACGGGGCGGGCTCGATACTGATATCCGGCTGTGGCGACCTGGAGAAAGCTCCCACTGAAGACTGTCTGGACTGTCCTGAGGATTGCAAGTGTGGTCCGAAAGAAATCTGTGACCCCTCGAGCGACTTCCGCAACCCGGACACGATGTGCAGCCCGAAAGTCGCCTACGTGTTCATTTCCAGGGGGCTGGGATGGTACCACGAATGGTGGGCGTCCGACGACATCGCGGGTATTCGTAAGCTCTACAGTTCCATGGGCTACACGGTACCGCCGAACATCTACGTGTACCATATCAACGAGATTGCGCCGTACCTTTCGCGCCCATCAACCATGGCCTTCGCGTACGCGGGTCATGGCGAGGACCCGGGCGGCACCCCCACACTTGAGGTGGCGCCTGCCACGTCAGGAACCGATAGCGTGAAGGCTGCAATCGCAATGACCGGCAAGTGGGACAAGGGATTCCTTGGCGTGTGCCAGTACGGCTCCTATGCGGCCAAGTGGGTCGATAGCAAGGACAAGCTTGAGAAGATACTCGCGGACAGGGTTGAGCACCCGAACCTGGACTATGTCTACATGTTCTCGTGCTACTCGCTCGACGATATGAGCATGCGGGACTACCTGCTGCGCAGCGGCGGTACGTACTGGGGCTACAAGGGCAAGTTGCCCGGGAGCGCAACCCCGGTGAAATCGGTCAAGCCTTAGGAGAGGTCATGAGTAGTATACGTCGATATCTCAGAGCATCTCTGGCAGCCTGGCTGCCTCTCGTACTTCTTGCATCTCTCCTCGCTCCGGGTGTGGTCAGCGCGGAGGGTGACGAAGCAACAATCACGAACAGGCTGATGACCTCCGGCATTGCCGTCACGTCCGTCGCAACATCCGGTAGCGAGGTCGCCATTGAATACGAGCAGCCTGCAGCAGAGGTGAACAGCGTTGTGGACGTGCTGCAGAAGGTCGGCACAATCCTCGCGGTTGTATCCGAGGAGATGCCCGCGGCACAGGTGGGCGTCGTCATCCAGTATTTCGACGACGGACAGATAATGCAGGTCTCCGGTGCGCCGTCCGACGGTGCGGCGTTCATGAGCCAGCAACTCACGGCGCAGGAGTTCATGGACTCGCTGGCCTTTCGGCCGCTGACGCGCGGTCCAATGATCGTGCCAGGGGAGTGCGAACCGGGCAAGGGCGAGGATTGCGGGAACTGTCCGGAGTGTGCCTGTTACCCCGGCGAAACCTGCGACCCTGGAAACCCGCAGGCCAACGAGCGTGGCTGTGTCCCCGGTGCGGCTCCCGCCAACTCGCACCTCGTCGGCTCACAGTACGTCTGCAACGATGGCTACGAGTGGAACGGGGACCTTTCCGCTTGCGTGCCGGTGCTGCAGTGCCCGCCGAATGCATTCTCCTTCCAGGGAGAGTGTCATTGCGAGGCGGGCTACGAATGGAATTCCGCAGGGACCGAGTGCTTGCCTGTGCAGGGCTCCGGTCAGACAGCAGACGTATCCGCCGGCAGTGTGCTTGACAAGCTCAAGAGCCTGCTGGACTCCCTTGTCAACTGGATCAAGTCGCTGTTCGGCGGCTAGCAGGCGCTGATATGGCGGAGGACTTCTGAGTCGAGGAGGCTGGCTAGGAGCCTGTCGGAATAACCACACTGACGGTGAGGCTACTCAGCGTAGGGCAGGGTTGGTGCGCCATTTTGCGAAGGCCGGGAGTACGCGAAGCGCGAAATGTAGGGGCAGGCCTCTGCGCCTGCCCGTGGTGGGGGCGATGGATGCAGATGGAGGTGTGGTGCAGCTAACCGCCGACGATGCACAAACCCGTGGCGGGCGGACACAGAGGTCCGCCCCTACACCAAGGGACTCGACCATGAATGGTGATAATGAGCGGCGTGTCGACAGCGCGACATGGCCGAGC
>JAUVZB010000036.1 GCA_030602785.1 Dehalococcoidia bacterium | reverse complement strand
GTTGCTCTCATCCGTGCTCTCCGGTTGATACTGAGCGTCTTCGACGCCGGACCAACGGCCCATCACCGTCCAAGAAACCGCCTCAGCGTGGCGGCAAAGCCCACATATACCCACCCTTTCCATCAATCCACGGATTACGGGGCAATTCGAGGTATTGACAGGTGCGTCGACTTGTGCTAGCTTGATGCATGTTCCATACTACGGAAGGGATTCCGTATGGCGGAAAACCCGCCCTCAATCAGTCGCTGCTGCGTGCGCTCTCAGTCCTCAGGCTCTTTTCACCAACTTCTCTGGAACTCACCGTCACGGAAGTCTCGCAAAGGGCGGGACTGCCAATGGCTACTGCTTACCGTATCCTCGCGACTCTTGCCCAGGCGGGGTTCGTTGAGAAGGACGAGCACCTGGGCAAGTATCGGATCGGCCATGAGACATATATGGCCGGTAATCTCTATTTGCGGACCAACGAACTCCTGCAGGCCGCGGGGCCCGTGATTAGACTTGCGAACGAACTCACTGAAGACGTCGTGGGCCTTTCAGTGTTGGAAAAGGGCTACCAAGTGCTGCTCATGCGTGAGGAGTCCAGACACACATTTCGATTCGCCCAGACGATGGGGCTTGGCTTCCCGGCACACACGGTCGCAGTAGGCAAGGCTCTCCTCAGCGCAATGACTGAAGCGGAGATTGACGAGCTCTACCCCGGCGAGAGCCTTTCTTCCGTAACACGGAATACGCCTACGAGTAAGGCGGCACTCAAGGCGGAATTGCAGGTCATACGTGAGACAGGTGTGGCGTTCAACCGTGAGGAGAGCCGCCTAGGTGTTGCAGCGGTGGCAGCTGTGGTCAGGTTCCATGATGGACGAGCGATCGCAGCCATCTCGATTGGCTCACCGACGTTTCGTCTTGACTCCTCAAGGGAGAGACGGCACGTGGGCATGGTCAAGCTCGCTGCCGACCTTGTCAGTCATCGTTTAGGGTATAGAGGAGACAAGACACAGACTCTAGGTCTCGACGACTTGCGGCAATGGTGGGTCGGGCAATGTAAAGAGGACGAGGTCGAATGTCCTTGAGCGCACGCGAGGGAACACGGGCGCCCACACATTACTTCGCGCCCAGCCGATGTCACCCGCCTCAAGGAGACTCAAATGACGAGGTTCCTGGTGCGGCATCGTGTCTAGGGCGTAGTGCCAGGCAGTGTCGGTGTCTCGTACATGTGGGTTTGTTCAAGCGAAGGCAGCGGCCACACTTGGCGTACGAATCGCATTCAGTCTGACAAGGAGTTGACATGACATTGACAAAAGGTCTTTCCAGGCAGTACCTGGACACAGTCTACCAAGCCAGTATGTCGCGGCATTGAGAGAAGCACTCTGATGTGCGTCAATAGGAAGCAAGGAGGTTTGCCACATCTGTAGCAGAAGTCGATCAGCTAGACCGAGCAATTCCGGGTTGAACAAGGGGGGACAGATGAATAAGAAGCCAATTGCATTGATCGTAGCAACAGTAGCCATAGTAGCTTTGGTTGTTGCTGGGTGCGCACCCGCAGCTGTGGCTCCGGAAGAAGAGGGAGAAGCGGTACCGGCGCCAGAGGAAGAAGAGGAGGTTCCCGCTGCACCAACTGCGGAGACAATCAAGTGGAGAGTCAGTGCAGACAACCCCATGGTGAAGAGCACTACTGCGAACCACAAGATCTTCGTGGACATGGTCAACGAAATGGCCAATGGGCAGATGGAGCTCACCTACTACGAAGGGGGGGCAATTGCCAACTGGAATAACCTGTTTGACTACGCGAGTGAAGGCGTTATTGAGGCAGGCATTACCGTTTCGGCGATAGCTTCCGGCAAGAACTCGGCATTCGACCCCATCGGCACCTTGCCGACGTACCTCACTCCGCATGAACGTCGCATATGGATATATGAAGCCGGAGGTCTCGATCTGTGCCAGGAAATGTTTGCCCGGTACGACATCTATGCTTTGCCTCTGGCCGTCCAGCCACTGGAAGGAGGCTTCCGCACGGCAAAAGTCCAAATACGTGAGCTGTCCGACTTCGAGGGCCTGCAACTCAGGGGCTTCGGCAAGATCGAAAAGTTGGTGCTAGAAGCGCTGGGGGCGACTCAGGTTTCCATGGGGCAGGGGGATGCGTACACCGCCCTGCAGACAGGAGTTATCGACGGCGCGGATCTGGGGCCAATATCGGACGACTGGAACATGGGATTCCAGGAGGTAGCTCCGTTTGTCAGTACGCCATCCTGGTATGCGGTTGGGGACCATTTCTTCTTGCTGATCAATATGGACGCATGGAATTCCCTGCCCGATCACCTGAAGGCGATGGTGACGACCGCCGCCGCAGCTACGTGTGAACGCGCAACAGCGATGTTCTTCTACCAGGACATGACTGGCGCGCAGCAATGGGAGGATTACGGAACCACGGTCGTTCCGCTATCCGATGCGGCCCTGGATAGGATCCAGGAAGAAGTGGCGAAAGCAATAGAAGCAGAAGCCGCAGCAAATGCTGACTTCAAGAGAATAGTCCAGTCGCAGATGGAATTCTTGAAGCTCTCAACCAGTTTCAACGATGCCTATCCGCGCAGATTCAGCAACGGATTGGGTGCGCCAATCGTGTGGCCACAACTAGACTAGACATGGCCCGCACTCATATCGGGGGTCCGCTAATGGACCCCCGATGCGCGAACAGTGCATCGACGTAGTAGTATTCTATCCGAGAAGAGGGAGTTGACTGACAGATGTCTGGATTGAAGCGCCTGGCAAGTCTTCTTGACAACGTTAGCGAATGGGCCGGGAAAGTCGCTATGTGGAGCGTGGTACCGATTGTCCTTGTCGTCTGCTACGAGGTAGTTTCTAGGAAGGTATTCAACTCACCTCATGGCTGGTCCCTGAGTCTGCCGGCCCTGCTCGCCGGCCTCCTGTGGACTACGGCAGCTGCGAGGACTCTCCGCCACAACAGGCACGTAAGAATTGACATCCTTACACAGCGCCTTTCGCGCAGGGCGCAGACAATTCTTGATTTGGCTCTCTATCTGTTGCTGTTCTTCCCTGTCGTCGCTTGTCTACTGGTCTTCGGCACCAATTTCGCAGTTGGCGCTTGGTCCACTTCCGAACTCCTTACGTATTCATGGGATTTCCCCGCTTGGCCTTTCAAGGCCTTAATACCGCTTATGGCGCTCTTGCTCATCATCCAAGGACTGTCGGTCGTGCTTACGTACATTGTCGATTTGGCAAAGGGTAAGGAGTCATAGATGCTGGTCCCAACAATCTTCGTGCTTCTCCTGGTTGGTCTACTCCTTGGTTTTCCAGTTGCGTTCTTCTTCGCCTCGTTTGGCCTGTTTCTTGGTCTGCTGTTCTGGGGACCGCAAACCGTCCACATACTTGTGCAAAGCTACTTCAACACCATGGGCAGCTGGCTCCTTGTCGCCATACCTCTCTTTGTGTTCATGGCCAGCATCTTGGAGCGCTCTGGTGTTGCTGAAGTTCTGTTTACTTCCTTGCACAAGCTGTTTGGCAGGGCCAGAGGGGGCTTGGGCATAGTGGTAGTGTTGATGTGCGTAATGCTGGGAGCGTGCACCGGAGTCATCGGCGCCACACTCTTGACAGCAGCGCTGATCGGGTTGCCCAACCTGCTGAAACAGGGCTACGACAAAGACCTGTCATGCGGGATTGTAGCGGCAGGAGGCTGCCTCGGGACCATTGTCCCGCCAAGCATAATGCTCGTTGTTATGGGGCAAGTGGTCGGCCTGTCAGTGGGCAAGCTGTTTATGGGCGCGCTGTTTCCCGGTTTGCTTCTAGCGAGCCTATACATTCTCTACATTGTCCTCAAGGGCGTGCTGCAGCCGAAGTCCGTTGGGTATTCTGCGCCAGTAGAATCGGAGAGCAGGGAGCCAATCACACTGAGATTTGTCTTGTCGGCCGCGGGTGGCATCATACCGCCTGCGTTCCTGATAGTAGCGGTTCTGGGATCCATCTACGGCGGCCTCGCCACAGCAACAGAGGCGGCTGCGGTGGGGGCTCTATTCGCCGTCCTGCTTTCCGTAGCATACAAGAGGTTCGGAATCCGCATGCTTCGTGACGCGTGCTCAGATACCGCCTTCACTACCTCCATGACCCTGATGATAATAGCGGGTGTGACGGTGTTTACTACCGTATTCGTGGGCATTGGAGGTCAGGAAGTTGCCCAGACATTCCTTCTGTCGGTTGGTATCGGCAAGTGGGGACTCTTTTCGCTGATGTGCCTTGTCATATTCATTCTCGGCATGTTCATGGATTGGCCCCCCATAGTCCTGCTGACATTTCCAATCTTCCTGCCAGTCATTGGGGAGCTCGGCATCAATCAGCTATGGTTTGTGATTGCAGTTGCCGTTCTTCTCCAGACGTCCTACATGACTCCCCCCTTCGGCTTCGCTCTGTTCATGCTGAGAGGGGTGGCCCCTGAGGGCGTTGGAATGGAGAATGTCTACCGCGGAATCATCCCCTTTCTCCTTCTGATTGCAGTGGCTGTCGTGGTACTCGCTGTGTTTCCACAGATTGTTACCTGGTTGCCTGACACGATGATTAGGTAGCGATGGCAGAAGAATTGGAGGGCGCGACAATGAAGGAAGACATCTATGAGGCATCTCTTGCTCCGGAGCGGGAACACATCAGGGGCCAATACCAGGACCGCGCAGCGAAAGACGGGACTGGCTATGGCAGATTGGAGCGTTCAATCCAAGCACTGAAGGCCAACGTGAAGTCACCACTTTTCGACGTGGACAGCATGTGGGACCTACTTCGGGATTCCTACGACATCCACCAACACGGAGGTCCATCGTCCACGGTAAGCAGGCTATTCGACGAAATAGACTTTGCGATACATGGTTGCTATGTGGGTATGGGGGGTATTGTCTTCAAGAACCATGATTCACCATCTACGCGGTCTGTAGTCCTGGCCCAGAAGGTAGTTGATCAGTGGGCTGATGAGCATGGCAAGAAGAAGATTGAACTGTTTGGCGGCGTTGTTCTCAACTACGCAGTTGGCGGGCTCAACCCGGACGCGGTTGTCTCAGCCTATCGATTGGGGGGCAAGTATGTCTGGCTCCCCAATATGGATGCCAACCATCATCGAGAGTTCGTGGGGCAAGGGCGGGGTGAGGGGATAGACCTGCTCGATGACAGAGACCGCGTGGTTCCCAAGATGAAGGAGATTCTGGAAATCATGGCCGACACCGGCATGGTTCTTGGTACAAGCCATGTGAGCACGAGAGAACGGCTCATGGTAGTCAGGGAGGCACGAAGATTGGGGGTGGAGCGAATCACAATAACTCACGTGAACCACCCGGTCAGCTGGCTCACTCCCGAGCAATGCAAGACGTTCGCAGACTTGGGCGCCTACATCGGCATATACGCTATGGACATCGGCGTCACGTACACCTGGGATGATGTGATGCCCGTCTATCAAGCGGTTGGCCCGGAGAGAATCGTCCTAGGGTCCGACTGCGGACACTACGCGTCTGTGCACCCGATAGAAGGCATGAGGAGGCTCATTCTTGGCTTTGGAAAGAGAGGGGTCTCTGATAGAGACATTAAGCTCATGTGCCGGGACAATGCGCACGACCTGCTGCATTAGCCTGCAACTCAAGAAGGAATGAGCGATAGATATCAGTAAGGAGAAGGAGCGGTATGCTACCTCAAGAGTTTAGCCTGGAAGGCAGGGTAGCCATTGTAACCGGGGCTGGGCGAGGCATCGGTAAGGCGATATCCCTGGTGTTGGCCGAGGCGGGAGCCGATGTTGCGGTTGCTGCGCGAACTGTAGCGCAGATTGAAGAGGCTGCGGGACAGATTCAACAGATGGGCAGACGCGCTCTCGCCATAGCCACTGACGTCACTCAAACAGAGCAAGTAGAACTCATGGTGGAAGAAACAATTCGCGAGTTCGGCAGGGTCGACGTACTCGTGAACAATGCTGGCATAGCACGTCCTAAGCAACTGGTCCCACTTGGCGATATCCGGTTGCCCGGATGGCAGAGAGTCAGTGATCTGACTACAAGACTCAGTGATGAGGAATGGTCTTCGACAATCAATACCAACCTGACCAGTGCATTCCTCTGTACGAGGGCGGTTGGTCCCCATATGTTGGCCAGGAAGTACGGCAAAGTCATCAACGTTACCTCCAGAAATGCAAACACGGGAGATCCCTACCGCACTCACTACAACACGAGCAAAGCTGCACTGAGTATGTTTACCAGGTGCGTCGCTCTGGAATGGGCGCCATTCAACATCAATGTCAACGCCATAGGCCCCGGCGCATTCTACACCGAGCTTTCTAAGGGGTCTTTTGAACGCCCGGAACTCAGAGAACCGATGCTGCGGTCTATTCCTCTGGGAAGGGCAGGCGACTTGCGAGAGGTAGGCTTGTTGGCGCTCTACCTAGCCTCCGATGCGTCCAGCTACATGACCGGACAAACGCTCTACCTTGATGGCGGATTCACTGCTTATTAGTGAACCCGGGCTATCCTCCGGGCACCTGGGGGCAGGACTTCCCGGTTGCCTTCCGGGAAATCAGTGATTTCGGACGAGCGTCAGGATGATTGTCGGCATCAAGTATCTCGCAAAACCCGATGAAGACAGGGGGACGCTGGACATGACGTCAGATGTCTCTTCTTCTTTCCGGGCGACTGGGCCAGTCTTGCCAACGAAGGAACTCTCCGCAACTGGAGACCGCAGACATAGCCATGGGTGAGAGAATAGAGAGCCGACAATGCTTTGCCTGTCATCGCTCCGTGATCTATCCGCACGAGACCCCTCGGGCAGGGAAAGGAGGCTGTTGATGGAGTTCGTCGACGCTTTTTCCCACTGCGGACTAGCCAAGTACAAGCCACTGCCAGACCTGGAAGACGCGATGAATCGGGCCGGCGTTACGCGGGCTGTGCTGGTTCAGCACTATGGAGAATACGACAACACCTACATAGGGAACATTGTGAGTACTGAGCCAGGCAGGTTTGCGGGTGTGTGCCTGGCTGACTACCGGAAGCAGGATGCTTGCCGGGAAGTCAGGCGTCTGGCGAATGGTGGACAGTTCCGTGGGGTGCGTCTACATATGGACAGCCTTGAAGCCAACACGGGACTGTGGCAGGAAGCATTCCGCTGTGGCCTGAATATTGTTACCGATGACACTGAAGGTGTGGTACGTAGACTCGGTTTGCTGAGGTCATTCCTTGACGACAATCCCACCGCGGTGGTGGTACTGGCGCACATGGGCTACCCGAACGTGAGTGAGGCTCCTGGATTCACCGAGTACCGCTCAATATTCGAGCTCAGCCAATATCCTAATGTCCATTTCCAGATATCGGGAATGCGGATGTTCTGCGACTATCCCTATCGGGCACTATGGCCGATAGTCAGTCAGTGCCTGGAATCATTCGGCCCGGACAGAATGCTGTGGGGTGGCAACTATCCGGTCGTGGATGAAGAAGAGGGCTATGTAAGAGAGGCGGTGTTCGTCCGTGCAGGTGGTCTACCCATTCCTGCCGATGTCCTCAGCAAGGTGACAAGTACCACAGCCCTGAGGGCCTGGTTTTCTTAGGTCAGGTGGCCCCCGGATTCTCGACAGGTGACTGGGTGAGAGTCTTGCCCCGGGAATAGTTCTGAGGAAAGAGCAGGGACAGAACCTGGAACAGAGCCAGAGCAGGCACAGTCCGTCATTCCACGTCAAAATTGAGAGAAGCGAGAATGCTTTCAAAGGGGAAGGATATGGAGAAGAGAGTGACCGTTCCGTATGCGAACCTTGATACGCCAGCTCTGTTGCTCGATATGGACAAATGGCAGGCAAACATCGAGGAAATGGGGCGAGTGGCCACTGAGACGGGAGTGGCACTCAGGGTGCATGTCAAGGTCCATCAGTGCCCGGATATGGCAAAGATGCAGCTTGCCGCCGGTGCCCGTGGCATCGAAGTAGGCCTTGTGGACCAGGCGCAGGTGATGGCGGATGCGGGCATCAACGACATCATAGTGGCACATCCCCCTTATGGCGATCAGAAATTTGAGAAGGTGAGAAGGCTGGTTTCTCGCCCTGACCTCAAGCTAGGCATCGTAGTCGACATGCTCGAACAGGGCGAGGCGCTGTCAAGGATTGGGCAACAAGTGGGTAGGCGGATTCCTGTCCATCTGAAGATCGACACAGGTATTGGCCGCTACGGCGCGGCACCTGGCGCACCGGCACTGGAACTGGCCCGACAGCTTGACCGGCTACCGGGAATTCAACTGGTGGGCATCTACGCACACGAATCACCCAGCCAGGGACCTGCAACCGAGGAAGGGTTGTCACGGGTAGCACTTGAGGTGGGCTCAATAGTGTGTGAAATGGCACGGCTCCTCCGCAGGGAAGGGATGGCGATACAAGATGTGTCCACAGGCGCTTCACCGACGGTATTCGCCACTTGTCGATGGATAAAGGAAGGAATGCTTGATGAAATAACCGAGATACACCCCGGCCAGCGTGCCGTTGGAGACATCGTGTACAGCTACCATCACGGCTGCGATGTGGACCGCGTAGCCATCTCCCTGCTGACCACTGTGGTCAGTACGTCGCACCCAACCCACGCGATTATCGATGCGGGCTTCAAGGCGTTGGGAGGAGAGTCAATGATCGGGCGCCGAGACGCCCCTGGGTTCTTCTGGAACGGCATGCCTAGCTTTGGCCGAATCAACGGGCGAGACGACCTCTGGCTCGGAAGGGTTGGGGCCGAAAGTGGCTTTGTCTACTACAAGGACGATGCCACCAGGCTCTCGCTTGGAGAGCGGCTGGAAATCATCCCCAACAGCGCCGGCCTGTCGTTCAACATCCACGACAAAGCGTACGGCGTACGAGCCGGGCAAATCGAGCGCGAATTTGATATCGCTGGTAGAGGTCGCGGCACCTAGATTGCCCTAGGAGCCTGTCGGAGTAATGTCCGGTCTAGCTTCAACATGTGGAAAAGACCGAAAGAATCTAGCTTCAGAAGCTGGTCTATTTGGGATTACTCGGACACGCTCCTAGGCGGAGGTGGAATTAGAGGAAACTCGCAGTCGGATAGCCCGGGTGCCGTACTGACGTGAGGCTGAACCACTTCTCCCACGCCCTGATGCAAAAGGATGAGTACAAGCAGAGAGCCCGCCACGCCGGACCTCCATTGGTCCCAACTCAAGCGCTTGCTTCAGTCAGGGGCCTTCATTCAGCGGCCGTTCGCGATTCTATCGCAAACCTGAGACTGGGATTATCGAGCCAACTTGACAACCCTATCGCCCCCGAATAACCTTGCTGCAGGCGAGGCTAAGACCAGCAGGAGAGACCCTCCTCGTGAGGGAGCCGAAGGGGCAAGGGTTGGTTGTCAAACCCCCGAAACTCTCAGGCAAAAGGATTGTTGGTCGGTGTCACCCCTGGAGAGACCTACGAGGCACCGAAGGGGTAAGCCTGGTCGATAGACCGGGTGATCTCTCAGGTACAAGGACAGGGGGGGCAGCGCAGGTGATTGCGCTGTCCCCCCTGTTTCTGTTTCAGAGATGGACGATGGAGAGGGCAACTGACTGGATGGCGCCACCTCCGTGCCGCAGTCGGCAGTGTGCAGCTGTCGAGTGTACCCGGAATGCTGACGTGGACAAGTCCGCGGGAGGTTCAATATGAGGTTCATTCCGAGCACGACCAAGCAGAAAGAGGAAATGCTACGGGAAATCGGTGTGGCTTCGCTTGAGCATCTGATTAAGAGCATCCCTGAGGAAGTGCGGCTCAACCGGCGACTTCTGCTTCCCGACGCTCTCTCGGAAGTGGAACTTGAAGGGCAAATGCAGGCGATTTCCTCCCAGAACTCAGATTTCTCTCGCATGAAGCCCTTGCTCGGGGCGGGGGCGTACAGGCACCACGTTCCGAGCGCAGTGAACGCGCTCTTGCAGCGCGAAGAGTTTTGGACCAGCTATACGCCATACCAGCCGGAGATGAGTCAAGGGACGTTGCAGTCGATGTTCGAGGCGCAGACATATTTCACCCGGCTGTCCGGGATGGATGTAGCGGTTTCTTCGATGTACGACGGCGCGACGGCGGCCGCGGAGGCAGCCTTGATGGCACTGCGAATCACGCACAAGGCCCGAATTGTCCTGGCTGGCGCCGTCCACCCGTTCTACAAAGACACCGTGAAGACCTACCTGGCTCCCCACGGCATCGAAGTGTTTGAAGTGCCACACGCGGCGTGTATGGTCGAGCCGCAGGCTCTTGCGGGACAAATTGATGGGACCGTGGCCGCCGTGATTGTGCAGAGCCCCAACTTCTTCGGAGGAATCGAAGACTTGCATGGGATTGCTGACGCGGTCCACGGTGCGGGAGATCTGCTTGTTGTAGCAGTCGCGGAGAGCCTCTCCCTTGGCCTGCTGCAAGGGCCTGGCGACGCGGGAGCCGATCTGGTCGCCTGTGACACGAACTCGTTTGGCCTTGGTCTCAATTTCGGCGGCCCTCACAACGCATTCCTGGCATGCAGGAGGCAGTTCATGCGGCAACTGGCCGGCCGGCTTGTGGGCGAGACGCAGGACCTGGACGGCAAGCGGGTTTTTGTCATGACGCTACGTGCGAGAGAGCAGGACATACGCAGAGAGAAAGCCACTTCCAACATCTGCAGCAATCATGGCCTGAACGTGACCGCCGCAAATATCTACCTGTCACTGCTGGGTACCGAGGGACTGCACGAGCTCTCGCTGCTCAACACGAGAGCTGCCCACTACCTGGAAAGAGCCCTGCTGGCGACGGGCAGGTTCGAGAAGCTATTCGACTACCCCTTCTACAACGAGTTCATGTTGAAGGCCAAAGGTGGCGCCTCCGAGGCTGCCGGAAGGCTGCTTGAAGACGGGTTCGTGCCGCCGTTGCATGTGCATGACCTGCTCGGAGAAGACCTGTATGAAGATGCTCTTCTCTTCGCTACGACAGAGCTTCTGGGCAGGAACGACCTGGACCGCGCAGTTGAAGTGCTTTCGCGCTGAGGAGGAAGTGCAATGAGATTGATATTTGAGAAAGGCGCACCCGGCAGGGAAGGATACTCGCTCGCCTCTGACAGATTCGCAGAGATTCCGGTCGGAGACTGTGTGCCCGAGTATGCCGCGATTGTTGGGAGGAAAGCTCTCAGCGAGGTATCGGAGGTGGACGTCATACGTCACTTCACGAAGCTCTCCAAGTTCAACCACGGGCTGGATGATGGCCTCTATGCACTCGGTTCATGCACCATGAAGTACAACCCGCGGATTGGCGAGCAAGTTGCCGCTCTCGCGGGTTTTGTTGACGCGCACCCGCTGGCCCCGGAAGAGACCGTTCAAGGTTCCCTTCGCATCATGTACGAGCTCAACACCCTACTCTGCGAGATAAACGGCGTCGACCAATTCACCATGGCCCCGGCCGCCGGAGCCCATGGCGAGCTCACAGGCATCCTTGTGATGCGGCAGTACTTCATCGACAGGGGCGAAACGCGATCAAAGATGCTGGTGCCCGACTCCGCACATGGCACGAATCCTGCCACTGCCGCAATGGCGGGGTATCAGGTGGTTGAAGTCAAGTCGAACGAGCGAGGCACGATCGATGTCGCCCAGTTGGAAGCCCTGATGGATGACGATACCGCCGGGCTGATGCTCACGAATCCGAACACCGTCGGCTTCTACGATGACGAGATTCAGGCAATCGAGCGGATTGTGCACGGCAAAGGCGGGCTGCTGTACTACGATGGAGCCAATCTGAATGCGTCGCTCGGCATCGTGAGACCCGGCGACACGGGCTTCGATGTGGTCCATCTCAACTTGCACAAGACGTTTGCGACGCCTCACGGTGGGGGTGGGCCCGGGGCAGGACCGATAGGCGTTAAGGAGAAGCTTGTTCCGTATCTTCCTTCTCCGCTCGTGACCTACGATGGAGGGAAATATCATCTGAGTGACGCCGGCGACAGGAGTATCGGCCGGGTACGCTGCTTCTGGGCGAACTTCGCCGTGCTGCTGAAGACGTATGCGTGGATACTCGCCATGGGACCGGATGGACTCTATGAGGCTTCTGAGACCAGCATCATCAACGCGAACTACGTCCTGAGCAAGCTGAAGAAGGACTACCGGCCGTCCTACGACCGGTTCTGTGGGCATGAGTGCGTTCTCACAGGGAGGGACTACAAGGGTTTCGGCATCAAGACGCTTGACATCGCGAAGCGGCTCATGGACTACGGCATCCATCCTCCAACCATCTACTTCCCGCATTTCGCACCTCACGCTGAGGAAACCATGATGATTGAGCCGCCGGAATCTGAGAGCAAAGAGGTGCTCGACGGGTTCATCGATGTCATGTTGAGAATCGCCGACGAGGCCAGGACAAATCCTGAGCTTCTCACCGGTGCTCCACGCAATACGCCGATACGGCGCACCGATGATGTCCTGGCGGCCAGACGGCCGATTCTCACGTATGACGATGAGCTGCGTCTGGGAGACCAGTTGAGCTACAGGGAACAAGATATCGATTACTAGCCGGGAGGAGGCAATGGAACTACTACGAACGCCGTTATACAGCGACCATCTCGCGCTCGGCGGGAAGATGATTCCGTTCGACGGGTTCGATATGCCTGTTCAATACACGGGCATCATCGACGAGCATGTAACCGTGCGAGAGCGTGTGGGCATCTTCGATGTCTGCCATATGGGAGAGATTGAGCTGCACGGAAAGGACGCTCTCCGATTCACTGACTACATCGTGACCAATTCGGTCTCGGGAATGCGAGACGGTGATATCAAGTACTCTCCCCTGTGCTACCCCGACGGCGGACAGGTTGACGACATCTTCGTCTACCGGGTCAGCGAGGAGCACGTGCTTCTGGTGGTCAACGCGTCGCCGGAGTATTCGGTGAAGGACTTCGACTGGATACGGGAGCATAGCAAGGGTTTTGACGTCACGGTGCTGAATCGCAGCAAGGAATTTGCCGAGGTCGCCCTACAGGGACCGCTGGCGCCGACTCTGCTCGGACCTCTTCTTCGCGCCCCTATTCCGGTGGCGCAGCTGAGTCGCTTCAAGTTCGTTGAAGGGACACTATTCGACAAGCATGCTCTCGTCTCGCGGACCGGCTACACCGGCGAAGACGGGTTCGAGATATTCTGCGATTCAAAGGACGGCGTGGCTCTGTGGAGAGGCCTGCTGGATGCGGGCAAGGAGCACGATATCCGACCGTGTGGGCTTGGAGCCAGAGACACCCTCAGGTTCGAGGTCTGCTACTGGCTCTACGGGAATGACATTGACGAGAATACCAACCCGCTGGAGACGGGGCAGGGCTGGACGGTGAAGTTCGACAAGCAGGACTTCATCGGCAAGGAAGCTCTTCTCAAGGTGAAGCAGGAGGGGCCGAACCGCAAGCTCACCGGGCTCCACGTGCCTACAGGGGGTATTGCGAGAACAGGGATGGAGGTCAAGAAAGGAGACCTGGCTGTGGGCCTTGTCAGGTCCGGCAACTACTGCCCATCGCTCAAACAGGTCTACGCCATGGCGATGGTTGATCTGCCGCATACGGCTGTTGGGAGCGAGCTGGCGGTGACTATCCGGGGCCGGGATGTCCGGGCTCAAGTGGTCGGCATGCCGTTCGTGACACCGTTCAACAAGAGGTAGGTGCAGCCTGTTGGCAAGCGAACCACCGCCGAATGATTCTTAAGGAGGAAACCCGATGTACCCGACGGACGCTCGATACACAAAGACACACGAGTGGGCAAGACTGGAGAACGGCATGGTGACGATTGGCATCACGTCGTACGCCTCCGAGCAATTGTCCGACATCGTCTATGTGGAACTGCCTGCTGAGGGCGACAAGACGGAAGAAGCCGCTCCGTTTGCCACCCTTGAATCAGTCAAGGCTGTCTCCGATGTCTATTCGCCGGTGAAAGGGACGATAAGCGCGGCCAATCTGAGACTTCAGGATGAGCCGGGACTGATGAATGAAGACCCGTACGGACAGGGCTGGGTTGCCCGTGTGCAGCTAGGCGAGGGCGCCACGCTCGAGTCGCTGATGGATTCCAAGGCCTATGCCGAATTCGTCGAGGCAGAAGGAGGCGAGTGACGGGGCGATACTGCCGCGCACTGGCTTTCGGGCTTGTAGTCCGATGACGCACGAGTGGAGGCTGCTGCGTTCCGGCCCGTGTAGCCCGGTCTGGAACATGGCCGTCGACGAGGCCATGTACCGGTTGATGAAGCTAGGGGCAATCCCTCCAACGTTGCGGCTGTTCCGCTGGAATCCTTCGGCTGTATCGTTCGGACATTTTCAGGACGTGGCCTCGCCGGAGCTTCAGGACTATCTGGCACAGGGCTATCCGTTGGTGCGACGTCCCACAGGAGGTCTCGCAGTCCTCCACGACGGAGACCTTAGCTACTCGATGGCCGGGATGCCCGGTGAAAGTGGCTTTGCCAGGGACGCCCGAGGGCTGTATCGACAGGCCCACGAGTCGCTCCAGGAGGCATTGACCTCCCTCGGGCTGCGGCCGGCGTTGTATGCCGGTGGCGAACATCGTTCAGTGTCCGGGCTGTGCAATGCCGTGCCGATGCGCTCCGACCTCATACTCGACGGTGGCAAGAAGATAGGCGGCAGTGCTCAGGTGCGGGGTGGAGGCGCCGTGCTACAGCACGGCGTCATACACGTGCCGGCAGGGGTCAGCATAGACCAATTCGAAGAGGCGGTTCCCCTGGCCTTTGAACGCAGCATGGGTGTGCGATTTGCTGAGGCGACCCTGTCTCCGTCGGAGATTGAGTTGGCGGCGCATCTCGCGGAACGGAAGTACGGCTGCGATGAATGGAACCTCCACGGACGTGATTTGTCGGATTCGGAGGGAGGTTGTGGCTGAGTATGCGTTCACATGTCTCCCCGAACCGGATGACTGCGTCGCGTGAGGCACGACTGCCCCTGAGGATTCCCGTTGCCGCGCGCGGAAGCACGGGCGGCCGTTGGCAAAGTCCGGCGTGCACGCTGGGATTGGACATAGCGCTTCTGGGTGAAGGAGTTAAGGCGTGAGAATACTGGTCATAGGATGTGGCGCCGCCGGTGCGACTGCCGCGCAGTTCGCCAGGAAGACCAATCGGGCAGCCGACGTTGTGCTCCTCAGTCGCGAATCGTACGGCGAGTACTCCAAGTGTGGTCTTCCGTACGCCCTGAGTGGGGTTGTTGCCGATTTCGACAGTCTGATCGAGTATCCACCAGCGTGGTTCCGCCGATTCGGCATCGAACTGCGACCCGGTACGGACGTGACCGGCATCGACCCGGTTGGGCGTTCGGTGCAAATGGCCTCCTCATCCGATGGCGGCGAACAACAGATGGACTACGACAGTCTGATTGTGGCGACCGGGGCCAGGTCAAAGGTCCCGCCCACTCCGGGGGCCTTGCGCGGAGACGGTGTGCTTGAATCCGGTATCTTCACGCTCCGGACGATGGATGATGCCCGGGCTATCGCTGAGCATGTGGCGAGGGCGTCTACTGGCATGATTGTCGGCTCCGGGCTGATTGGCATGGAGATGGCAGAGGCCATGGTGGAGAATGGCATCGAGACCTATGTACGGCTGCGCACTCATGTGCTGACCGGGATGATTGACGACGACATCGCGCGGCCGATTGAGGAAGCCGCTGAAAGCAAAGGTGTTCACTTCATCCGCCGAACGACGGTGTCCGGCATTCGCAGAGAGAAGCAGACTGAGGTGACACTGCGTAGCCTGGACAATGACGAGGAATCCCGGCACAGGGTCGACATTGTGATTATCTCTGCCGGTGGCGAGCCGGAGACGACCCTGGCGGCTGCCGCCGGGTGCTCTGTTGGCTTGCACGGCGGCATCATTGTCGACAGGCGCTGTCGGACATCTGTCGACGGCATCTACGCAGCCGGCGACTGCACCGAATACCCCGACTTCGTCACTGGAGTATCCACCGGGGTAGGCCTCGGCAGTGTTGCCGTAAGGCAGGGGCGTGTTGCGGGCACGAACGCCGCAGAGGGCGACGAATGTCTTGCGGATGGACTGTTGAACAGCAGGACGACCGAGCTGTTCGGATTGGAGGTGGCAGCTGTCGGTCCCACGCGAAACGAGCTGCGACAGGCCGGGATTGAGCCAATCGTTGGAAAGGCGACCGGCTCAACACTGCCGGACTATTTCCCCGGAGGCACAAGCATCACCGTCAAGGTGCTTGCGCATCCCGAGGACGGATGCATACTGGGCGCCCAGATTGTCGGCGTAGAAGGGGCGCATCAGCGCGCGAATGTGTTTGCCGCGGCCGTCTTGAACAGGATGACGGTCGAGCAGTTCCTTCAAATGGAGACCTGTTACGCGCCACCGGCTGCGCCAACCCTTGACTGCATGACGCTGGCTGCGGATGCGGCCCGTATCAAGTGGAAGAGGACGGCGAGACCGGGGACGCCAGCCAGTGAATAGGAACATGGGTGCGGCTGGAGATAGCGGGACAAGCGTCAGGCCTGCGGACACGCCTCTGCGAATGCCTCCGTGGCTGCGAAGGCCAGTACCCCGCGGCCCGCAGGTAGAACGTGTGAGACGCGTGGTCGCCCTTCGAGACGTGCACACGGTGTGCGAATCCGCTGCGTGCCCCAACAGGCTGGAGTGCTACTCCAGCGGCAAACTCACCTTCATGATACTCGGTGACGTATGCACGCGGAACTGTGCCTACTGCAAGGTCTCAACCGGCAGGCCGTCGACACTGGACCTGGATGAACCGGAACGAATCGCTGATGCCGCGAGGGACCTGGGCCTCAGCTACGTCGTCATTACGTCCGTGTGTCGGGACGACCTGGCCGACGGAGGCGCGAGCCAGTTCGCCCGGACTATCGACGCGCTGCGCGAACGCGACCACCGCATCATGGCGGAGGTGCTGGTTTCGGATTTCAAGGGCTCACTCCCTGCGCTCGAGATGGTGCTTGAGGCGAGCCCAACGGTACTTAACCACAACGTGGAGACTGTGCCGAGGCTCTATCCGGAATTGCGCCCACAGGGCAGATACGCATGGGCGATGGAGCTTCTGGGCCGGGCCAAGTCAGCCCGGCCGGAAATACCCACCAAATCGGGGCTGATGCTTGGTCTGGGAGAGCGGAAGGATGAGGTTGTGGCCGTCCTGGAGGATCTGCGACGTGCGAAGTGTGACGTGGTCACGCTCGGACAGTACGTACGGCCGAGTCTCAGGCATCATCCTGTCGCGAAGTACCTGACGCCCGACGAGTTCGCAGAATTTGAAGCCATCGGCAAGGCGATGGGGTTCGCTTTCGTTGCGTCCGGGCCACTTGTACGCAGCTCCTTCATGGCTGAGGAGATTGCGGCGCGCGTCACGGGCGCGCCTCCACGCAGTGTGTGACGGCAACACGGGGTCATGATTCCCGTGGAGCTCTGATTGCCAGGAGGCGGAGGCGAAATGTCAGACTTTCTGCGAGTAACCGTTTCACAGCGCCTGTCCCCGATAGGGAGGTGGAAGTGGCTCACGGTGACGAGCGCAGCCGCATTGTCGGCTGAATCCGGTAGCATCTCCTCCTACTGGCTACGCTCATCGCACTCGGACTGAAGTCTCTACCTGCTTAGTTCATCCGTCACGAGCTGCAGATGGCTGTCCTGCACCTTCTGGGAAATGCTGCAGCTCAGGCCCAGCATGAGGCGCTTCCCGCCGGTCCCGGCGAGTACATCCCTCGCCTGCCTGCGGATAGCCTGCTCCGGTCCGCTCAGTTGAGTCTTCGTGCTGATGCCCGCCCGGAGAGCTTTCGTGGTCTTGGTCGTCGCCTTGCCCAGAGTGGGATTTTGGCGCATTGCGGGAGTCACAGATGAGCGCATGTGCGGGACAATCCGACAGATGTGGAACATGATATTCTCCCGACACATGTGCATCACGTTGAACGTGGCCCATTCGTCCAGCGCAGCCTGGAATATGGCGTGATCATAGGGAGCACCGCAGGCCAGATACCCGTCCTCTGTGAATGTGTCGGGCCCACGTCGTGTTTGTCATGAAGACACCGTCAGCTCCCGCTCTCATCGCCTCTCGCGCCTGTGCTGCAATGGATTCGGGGACGGCCCTCGGGGTATTGTGAAGAGCCTCCGGATGCTCGCGCATGACGTCGCGGGCAGGAGGGTCTCTAAGGGGCGCCCTGACCGACAGTCCTCTTGCCTGCGAGTTACCGGGGTATTCCGTGCGACTTCCTTGCCCCTTCGGTTTCCTCGCTGGAAGGAGCTCTCCTGTCGGTCTGACGCCTCTCTGTGTCCCAGGTTGTGCGTGGGCATCCGAGTTGTCAAGATCGCTCGACAATCCAGGTCGCAGAGCCGCGACTATTCCCCTAATGGCCGGGGACTGAAGGCTCGTGACTGAAGCGGGCGAGCCTGAGCCAGGACCAATGGTAGTGCGACGTAGCGTGAGACAACAGCGCCGGTGCCTCTGCGTGAGGCCATGCGGAGAGCTCTCAGGGCATCTGTTCTTGTCGCGCTCTTCTTTGCCGCTACGCTTTCGGTGGCTGTAACCCCTCCGGTAGCGGGCTGACGTACTCCTTGCCGCTGATGGCCTTGGCGAACTCCTCTCCGGCTGCCTTCACAAGATTCGGGCTTGTCAGCAGGTCGAGACCCGTGAGCGCCAGTACCTTTGCAGCAAGCATCATGCCCTTGGCTCCGATTCCCGAGCCGGTGGAGGCACACGACTGCCAGGAGTGTATGGCGACGCCGAGAGGCAAGCAGCACGTGGTGAACTGGCCGGTTGGTGTGACGTACGAAACGTCGCCGACGTCCGTGGAACCCGCCGTGATTTCTCCGCGCGTGAAGCTGCCAACATCGTCAAGAACAGTGTCACTGAGTGGGTCGCCGAGGTCCTCTCTCGTCTTTCTGTAGGCCGTGAGTGTGCCTTCGACCTGTTCCGGCGGCACGCTGTCTCTGAGTTCCCGGGCGAAGGCAAGGTCTGTCTCGTCGAACTCAGGAGGACCCACTTGCTTCATCCGCCTGGCTATGACCTGGCCGATGACTTGATTCGGCAGATAGTCGTAGCAGCCGGCGATGAGCTCAACGTCATTGGTCGTGTCCGTCATAAGAGTTGCGCCCTTGGCCACTCTGAGCAACCGCTGGTACAGCTCATCGACCTGAGGTCGCTTGGGCGCGCGCACGTAGTACCAGACCTGGGCATAGGATGGCACGATGTTCGGCGCTTCTCCACCGTGTGTGACAACACAGTGAATCCGGGCATCCGTGGTCATGTGCTCCCTCATGAAGTTGACGCCTACGTCTGTCAGCATCACCCCGTCGAGAGCGCTCCGGCCCAGATGAGGGGCGTTTGCAGCATGTGCCGATACGCCGTGGAAGTTGAGCTTGAAGGAGTTCATCGCCATCGACTGAGAGTTCCAGACCGTGTTGGCATAGAAAGGATGCCACGAAAGAGCCGCGTCCAGGTCGTTGAACAGGCCGGCCCGCGCCATGAAAACTTTGCCGATGAGCGTCTCCTCGGCCGGGCAGCCATAGTACCGGATGGTTCCCTTTACCCCATCCTTCTCCATGGCGTGTTTCAGGGCGAGTGCGGCTCCAAGGCCCCCGACACCAAGCAGGTTGTGGCCGCAGGCGTGACCCGCGCCGCCTTCCTGTGTCGGCTCCTTTTGAGCCTGGACCTTCTGTGACATGCCTGGCAAGGCATCGTATTCGCCGAGTATCCCTATGACAGGTGCTCCACTACCCCATTCAGCGACAAATGCCGTCGGCAGCTCAGCAACTCCTCGTTGCATACGGAAGCCGGCTTCCTCGAGCACCTTCGATAGCAGCTTTGCAGCGTAGTCCTCGTGAAAACCGATCTGGGGATGGTTCCAGACGTCCTTCTCGAGGTCAGCTAGCATCGTCTTGTTGCTTTCTATTGAGGACAAGACATCTTCTTCAACACCCATAGTTGCCTCCTTGTCTCTTATGGCACTCCAAGTGGGACTTCCGGCCGGTTCGCTTTCCGAATCGGCCGGAAGCCTGGTGAGTGATGCGTCTCCTACCACAACGCACAAGAGTCTTTCGGCCTATCCCTCTTTGGAGCCCAACTTCCCCTTCTCCCAGAGGAGCTTAGCAAGAAGAATGGTGCCGAACACGAGTACGAGAAGAACACCCCAGCCCGGCAGCACTCCCGCAAAGTTCAGGATCAGTCCGAGGGCGAGGGCTATGGCGCCAAGCGCATAGCTTCGAAGGCAGAACTGTCCGAATATCGCGCCGAAAATCGCGGGTAGTATGAAATCAAAAGCATGGAGGACAGTCTGGGGCAGGTTACTCACAAGGGCAGCCAGGCCAATCGCGCCGATAAACAGGATTGTCGTGTTCACCAGCATCGACACGGCGATAGCTATGGTCGAGATGATGCTGCCTTTCGGCGTACCCTCCTGGACGCCGGCTGCTTCCTGAGCGACAGCTGCACAGGGAACTCTGAGGTTGGAGATGTTGCCCGCCAGGAAGGACAGATATGTCCCCGGTAAGCCCAGGACGGGGTAGTAAGAAATTGGCTCTACGAACCAGAAGGCGAAGACAATGGCGAAGATAAGGCCGAAGCCCTTCAATATCTCCGCACTTGAGGGGAGCAGGCCGTGTACAGACCAGAGGTAGAGTGCCGGCAGAAAGCTCAGCACAACACCAATCCACACGGTAATCATGCCCCACTTCACGACGGCGGGGGTGAACTTGCTGCTGTATACGTTTTCAGACATGTTTATCTCCTTCCGCCTGCCCCCGCA
This sequence comes from Dehalococcoidia bacterium, assembly GCA_030602785.1. Lineage (GTDB taxonomy): Bacteria > Chloroflexota > Dehalococcoidia > GIF9 > AB-539-J10 > SKVJ01. The sequence continues at coordinate 2,534 of JAUVZB010000036.1, read as the reverse complement.
CTAGGCTGGGACGAATCCTCCGGCGAACATTCCCAGTAGCATTGCGAAGCCAAGGGACCACTGTAGCAGCCATCTCTTCTTGTATCTGTGGGCGACCGTGACGAGTACCATCATGGCAATCATGCCGACCAGCACTGCAACCGTACTGCCGCCTCCTTTGAGGAGTCGACTCGACGCTTGGTACGCGAAAGCACCAAGCATAGCCGCGACGGTCAGAATCGGCAGGAATCCCATCTTCCCTCCAGCCAGCCTCACTCGGACAATCTCGAGCTTGTGCGCGGCTACAGCAACAATGACAAGCCAGCCGATGGCGCCGAGCGTTTGAGTCCAGACGGCGCTCGCGAACGCGAGTTCTCCAAAGTCGGCCGCACCCAGTGATGTGCCGACCGCTTGGGCTCCCATGTCCGCCGCCAGAAGCTCATACATGATTGAACCGATGTAGGAAAGCCTCATCCAGGTGAACGGCGCACCCATGTTGATGATGAGTGCCATCATTCCGATGAGAATGGCGAACGATGGGCCAATCGAGGAGATGAGGCCGGCCTTCATGCCGACATCCAGCACCGCTTTGTCCATGCCCATCTGCTGGCCGTTCCGGTATGCCATTCGCATGAATATGATTGCCTGGAAGATGATAAGACCTACGCCGGGCAGGCATGCTAGCCACATGAGCCCGCTATTGGCGATACTGTGGTAATCCATGCAAACCCTCCTTCTTTACGGAATCGATACTCGAATGTGGTGTAGGGCGCTCCGACCTCGTCGTGACGTTTCTACGTCTTTCCAAATGCGTCTTTCTGCCATCACCTCCTTTGTTACAGCGCTACAAGAGCGCTCGAATAGACTTGGACTGCATGATTCGTGTCTGCATGCCATCGCGGCTTGAGACCATCATGACGCGTGAGATTGCCGACACGGGAGTGGGGCAGAAGGGCTCGATGAATTGAAGAGAGTGCGCAAGCGCAGCGTTGGTACACGCGGTCAGACGCTCAAAGCAACCCGACGGGCCGCATGAGGCGATACTGAATGCACCTTGCCGAACTACTAGTGCCAAAGAACCACCCACGGCTGCGCACGGGTGTCCCCTGTCCTTTGGCCTGAGAGATTACTCTACTCGAGTTTTCCCCGTCGGCGTTCCTAACGAAAGGACTCTCTCCAAGGGACCATGGGCGGCGGTCCTTTTGCCTGAGAGTTTCAGTGTCCACCCACCAGCGACCACCTTGCCCCTTCGGCTCCTGCGACATAAAGCAGGCCTCTCCCGCCGCCACCCCAAACGTCCAAGTTGACAATGTCATAATGAGGAATCACTTGTCAATACCCCTAAGCTTCCTTAGAATTCGCGCGCTGGCGGCCTGTTGTCCGCCGCCGGTGCTGTTTGCGGAGACTTCAGTCGATCTCCCGAACCGAGAATCCAACGTGGTGTTCACACCGGCAGCAACACGCGACACTTGGGTGCCATTCCTCACGAAAGGATGTTCTGAGCGCTGATATCACGAACACAGCGAGGCTGCAAATCTCGAGTCAATGAATGAGCACAAAAGCTGGCAGAACCCGCAACCCGGGCTTACAATACTTGTGTTGCGTAGGAACGGAACTCGGGACCCGTTCCATGAAGGAGGGAAACATGTCACGGACGACATCGGGAGAGGCTGAAAGGGAGGCTATCAGGACAGTGGCAATCCTCATGGCAGCCAGTGCACGCACTGCTCCGAAGACCAGAGGAGTGGACATGACTCAGACAATGATAGTGGAGGGGCAGGACATCGAGTTGGTTGCAGGGACCATGGAGCAGGCCGCCAGCACCAAGGTCGATTCCGTAGCCCCGATCTTCTGGAGAGACGCGAAGAGCGTTCGTAGATCCGAGTACGTCGTCCTCATCGGTGTATCTGGTGTGCCTAAGAAGCTCGACCGTCCGTTCAACTGCGGCGCGTGTGGATTCAAGACGTGCAAGGAATTGCTGAACGCACGACTCACACAGGGCGACGACTTCTGCGGTCCCGTTTGTGCGTTCGAGGCAATGGATCTAGGTGTCGCCTTGGGTTCCGCTGTCAAGGTCGCGGCTGACCTGAACATCGACAACCGAATCATGTACACGATTGGTGTTGCAGCGATGAAGCTCCGCTGGTTGGACTCCGATATCGTCGTTGGCATTTCGCTGAGCGCTACCGGCAAGAATCCCTATTTCGACAGAGACCAATGCTAGGGGAGGCAGGAATGCTAATCTGTCCCTCACGGTCGCTGTACGCGTCCATATCATGGGTGACACATCACTTGCTTTCGGTTGTGATGATACTGCTGCAGGAACGGTTGGGGGGTCAGGTATCCCAAGGATTGACGTGGTCGGATGGGAGCATACACGTGTTCCCATGTTCGCAGCATCTTTCCCAATTCCGCTAGGAGCCTGTCGGAGAAACAATTCTCATTGCCACATAGGATAGGGCATCGAGAGATGGAACACCGGTGCGGTATAGTAGTAGCGTGAAGACGTTCAAGCCGTACGCGCCGAACCAACTACTGCTGCTACCGCCGTCGTT
>JAUVZB010000064.1 GCA_030602785.1 Dehalococcoidia bacterium | reverse complement strand
AACGACGGCGGTAGCAGCAGTAGTTGGTTCGGCGCGTACGGCTTGAACGTCTTCACGCTACTACTATACCGCACCGGTGTTCCATCTCTCGATGCCCTATCCTATGTGGCAATGAGAATTGTTTCTCCGACAGGCTCCTAGGAGTCTTCGGCACAATCTCGCTATGGTGCGCTATCGATAAGAAAGAGAAACCTGCATTTATCAGCTTCGTGGGATTTGGCGTGTGTATGGCAATTCTCAAGGTGTGGTTCTGAACGCGCTGGACGCTAGGCTGAGCGTTGAGGGTTCTCAGCGGGCCGAAGAAGGAAGGTCGGCGCCGTCAGATGCCGGCCGCCGCCCTATCTTGGAATGCGCCGGTTGAATTCCGGGTACACCATACTTATCTCTGCTCAGAAGGCGCTGCCCGGGAATCGCGCGTTGAAGCCTAACTCGTGCTTCGGCTATACTTGTGTTCGCGCCAGCGTAGCTCAGAGGTAGAGCAGCGGTTTCGTAAACCGCTGGCCGTCGGTTCGACTCCGACCGCTGGCTCCATGACTATTCAGCGGCGTAGCCGCTTCGCTGTCCCATCAATTGCAGTGCCGCCCCTGCCCGCCTCCATATGTGGAGTTGGTGCGCACGCGGAGACTTCACCTCGACTTGCCCGTAGCGGCAGGATACCCTCGCAGTTGCCGGCCGAGCGCGAATGAAACGGGCGGGCAACCGTTGCCCCCGGATTCAGGATGGATTCCCCTGTGATAGACTCCGCTGATTCCGCCTGCCCTGGGAACCCGGGAAGAGCCGGAGTCGCATCGATCTGAGGCCGGTCAAGGATGACTGAACCATGGCAATGAGACCCGACGAGCGAAAAGGCATACTCTATGCCTCCACGTGTCATGCACTCGTGCATTCGCTTGAACTCGCTTACGGGGTTGTCCTTGTTGCCATCGCCCAGGACGTGGGTGTGACGCTGCTTGCGCTCGGTGTCCTCGCGAACGTCTTCGGTCTCGCCTACGGACTCACGGCGTTGCCGGTTGGCATACTTGCCGACCGCAGCAGCGCGACGCGGCTGCTTGGCCTGTGCTCCCTCGGCATGGGAGCTGCTGCGGTTGTAATCAGTCTGGCGCAGGGCGCGATTGCCCTCGGAGGGGGCTTCTGTTTGCTGGGTGTCGCGATGGGTGTGTTCCATCCCGTGGCCAACGCCTTTGTGTCGCGCATAGCGTCGAAGGTGGGGTTGGGTTTTGCCTACGTCGGCACCGGTGGCAACCTCGGTCTTGCCCTTGGCCCCATTGTCGTTGGCATTATCGCGTCGGGTCTGAGCTGGCGGATTGCCTATGCGGCGTTGGCGGTGCCGTGCGTGGTGCTTGGGCTGCTGTTTCTGCGGTTTCCCGATAGCAGTAGAGTCTTGTCAGACGAAACACACGGTCAGCCCGCGGCGACGTCGTCCTCACTTCGCCCCTTCCTCGGGCCTCTTGTTGTTGTCGTACTTCTGGGCGTACTCAACGGGCTCATCTTTCGTGGTGTGGTGACCTTTCTCCCCACGTACCTCGGCAAGAATGTGAACCTGGGTGGCGTCGGGATAGACAGCGTGATGCTTGCAGGCTCTTTCACCACGATTGCGTTCCTGTTCGGCGTTGCCGGCCAGTTCCTGGGTGGCTATCTGTGCGACCGGCGCAGCCGTGAATGGCTGGTGCTGCTTTCTACGGCTGTGACAGTCCCGGCCCTCGGGGCTGTGTGGGGTGTGGGAGGCGGGCTTCTGCTGGGAGCAGCGGCCTTCTTTGCGTTCTTCCACTTCATGACCCAACCGGTGTTCAACGCGCTGATCACGGACTACACTCCCGCCGTGTGGCGCGGCCGCATGTTCGGAGTGTACTTCTTCTGCGCTCTGGCCGTGGGCTCTTTCTCGGCAACCGGGCTGGGATACGTGGCCGAGACGCGCGGTCTCGATGCGGTGTTTTTCGTATGTGGCGTCTTTGCGCTGGTCGCGACGCTGTGCTCGATACCCCTGGTGGTCTGGGCCAGGAGACGTGCTGCCCGCGCCCTCGCGTCCGAAGCCGTATGAGTCTGCGCCACCCCGCTATGCGCGGCGGCGCAATCAGCTCTGCCTCAACGGCGGCCCGGGCGTGGATGGCAGGTCTTCCCCAGGTCGGTCCGCACTCGGATATGTGTGACTTCCGGCACGTGGTGCCCGCAAGGCGCACTGTGGTAGACTCGGCTGGTTCGCCTGCCGGCGATTTCGGCTGATGGCCGGACCGTTCGGACAGGCGCACGGTCCCGCACGATTGACTATGGCAACGGCACTCATGGAGCGAAAGGGCATAGCCTACGCCTCCACGTGCCATGCTTTGCTGCATGTCCTTGAGCTTGCCTACGGAGTCATGCTTGTCGCCATCGCCCAAGACCTCGGCGCGACGCTGCTTGTCCTTGGTGTGCTCGCGAATGTCTTTGGCTTCGCCTACGGGCTTACGGCGCTGCCGGTTGGTGTGCTTGCGGACCGGATAAGCGAGACCCGGTTGTTGGCCGTGTGCTCCATCGGCATGGGGCTTGCTGCAATTGTTGTCAGCCTGGCGCAGGGCACGGTTTCTCTTGGTGTGGGCCTCTGCGTACTGGGTATCGCGCTGGGCATTTTTCATCCTGTGGCGGCTGCGTTCATCTCCAGAATTGCGACGAATACCGGCCTCGGCTTTGCCTACCTTGGCACCGGTGGTAATCTCGGCCTCGCTCTTGGTCCAATAGTGGTTGGCGCGATTGCATCGGGCTCAAGCTGGAGGATTGCCTACGCGGTGTTCGCGGTTCCATGTGTGATTCTGGGTTTGCTGTTCCTGCGACTCCCCGCGCCCGCTCGCAGCGTGCCCGCCGCAGCGGGAGCCGGGCACTCTTCGGACTTCAAGTCGCTTCGCCCCTATCTGGCGCCTCTTGTCCTCGTGCTGGTAATCGGCGTTCTCAATGGCCTCATCTACCGGGGCGTATTGACGTTTCTTCCTACGCATCTCAGCGAAAACGTGAACCTGGGTGGTGTTAGGATAGACAGCGTGATGCTTGCCGGGTCCTTCACCTCTGTGGCGCTGCTGTTCGGGGTCGCAGGTCAGTTCCTGGGAGGCTATTTGTCCGACCGGCGCAGCCGCGAGATGCTGGCGCTGTTTGCGACTGCCGTGTCGGTCCCTGCTCTCGCAGCGGTATGGGGCTTCGGAGGGCTGTTGCTACTGGGTTCGGCGGCGTTTTTCGCCTTCTTCCATTTCATGAGTCAGCCTGTGTTCAATGCGCTGATTGCGGACTACACTCCAAACCTGTGGCGCGGCCGGATGTACGGCGTGTACTTCTTCTGTTGTTTCGGCGTGGGGTCATTCTCGGCCAGCGCGCTCGGATACGTGGCTGAGGCGCATGGTGTGGAGATGGTCTTCCTCGTTTGCACCGCCATAGGAGTGCTGGCCACTCTCTGCACGGTGCTTCTCGTACTGAAAGTCAGGGGCCGGACTCCCGTTGACAGGACGCCTGAAGCTGCCTGACCGTGTGGAGCCCCCTGCGATTGAGGTCGCCCCGGATGTTACGTGAGGTCACACATTGAAGATTGACGTGGAGTGCGTCTCCTGTTTCGTGCGCCAGGCACTGGCCACGGCGCGCCGTGCCACTGACGACACGTCGCTGCAATGGCGCGTCATGATAGAGGTGGGCCGCCTGGTGAACGAGCTGTCGCCCGACATGTGTCCTCCCGAGTTTGCTGAACGTGTCTACGGCGTCATCGCAGCTGTAACCGGCAACGACGACCCTTATCTTGAAGACAAGAAGAGGGCCAATGCGCTCGTGCTGGAGCTCGAGCCGGGCTTCAAGGATGTGCTTCGGACAGCGGATGATGCCCTGCTGGCGGCAGTCAAGCTGGCGATATCAGGCAACTCCATGGACCTGGGCGTGGTTGCCGATTTCGGTGATATCGGTTCTTGTGCGGCGACGATGCTCTCAGAGGAGCCGGGTGTCGACGACTACACGTCGTTCGCACGCTGTCTGGGGCAGGCGTCCCACATCGTGTTCGTCGGGGACAACGCGGGTGAGATTATCTTCGACCGTATGCTCATCGAGGAGATGCGGAAGATGAACGATTGCAGCTTCACCTATGTGGTGCGGGGACGGCCTGTCATCAACGACGTGACCATTGATGACGCGCTGACTGCGGGAATCGACCGTGTTGCCACGATTGTAGACACCGGCGCCGGCGCGCCCGGGCTGGTCCTTGCGGAGTGCTCAGATGCGGTGCGAAGCCTGTTTTTCTCAGCCGACATGGTGGTCGCCAAGGGACAGGGCAACTACGAGGCTCTCAGCGATGCGCCGAGGGACGTCTTCTTTCTGTTGCTGGCGAAGTGCCCGGTCGTTTCCCGGGAGTTCGCTGTTCCTGTCGGCGCCGCGGTGGTGAAGCACCATCGGGTCGGTTGACCCTTCTATCTGCCGGTGACCTTCGGGGTCGCGCTTCTGCGGCCTGGCTATCCCGTCGCGGCCGAGAATCATCCTGAGGCCGTCTGTCTCTGCCCGGTGATGGCCTGGTGTCCTGTCGGGGGCCTGGGAACCGTGGCTCCGGTCGACGTGGCGTCCGCGAGTCACCGAAATCCCGCGTGGCTCTGTCCGGTGACGGTCTGGTGGTTGGTCGCGGCCGGGAAGTTCGTGTGTCCGGTCGCGGTCGTGAAGCGTCGAAAGACCGTCTGGGTCCGTCGGGTGAAGGTGTGGCGGGTGGTCTTGCGCTGGCAGCCCGTGCGGGCCTCGGCGGACGTGGTCGTGAGTCGTCGAAAGGCCGCCTGGCCGTGCCTGCCGTGGGTGTGGTGTGTGGTCGTGAAGCACCACGGGGCGGGCTTTCCCTTCCTTCCACTGGCGACCTTCTTGGTCGTACTCCTTGGGCCTGGCTATCCCGTCGCGGGAAGGGTCGCGTCGTTGGAGGGCGCGAAGCCGGTGGCGAGTCATCGAAAAGCCGCATGACTCTGTCAGCTGACGGTGCGGCGGGCGGTCGTGTGCCGGCAGGCCGTGCAGGCCGTGGCGGACGTGGACGTGAGTCATCGGAAGGCCGCCTGGCCCTGTCAGCTGGCGGTGAGGTGGGTGGTCGTGTGCCGGTAGCGCGTGCGGGCCGTGGTGGACGTGGTCGCGAGTCATCGAAAGGACGCTTGGCCCTGTCGGCTGATGGTGCGGCGGGCGGTCGCGTGCCGGCAGCGCGTGCAGGTCGTGGTGGACGTGGTCTCGATTCGTCGAGTGGCCGCCTGGCTACGTGTGGTGAGGACGTGGTGGGGGGTCGTGGCCCGGAAGTTCGCGCATCCGGTCGCGTGCGCGGTCGTGAATCATCGCGTGGTCGGCCTGTTCTCTCCGCCTGCGGAGTGGCTTGCGGTCGTGTCGCCGGTGCCTGTGCTTCCGGCCGGGAGGTCTGCCCTGACGCACGGGCGGGTTGAGTGGTCGCCCGGGGCGTGGAGCGCGGGCTTGTGGTGCGGCTGCGTGCGGTTGTCTTCTGTGGCCACGGAGGGGGCCGCTTGCGAAGAAGCGCCCGCAACTCCGGCTCCGTCAGCTTCCTGCAGTCGCCCTCCGGGAGTGAGCCGAGTTCGAGGTCGCCAACCCTGACGCGTTTCAGCATGGCCACCTGCTGTCCTATGGCTGCGAACATCAGCCGGACCTGCCGTTTTCTGCCCTCGTGTATCGTGATGCTGTACGCGTAGGGTGATTGACCCTCGAGCAGTTCTACCCGGGCCGGCCAGGTGCGCTGCTCTTCAATGTCCACGCCTTTCTCGAGACTCTCGATGTCGTTGGCTGTCAGCCTGCCTGTTGTGGCGACGTAGTACTCCTTGTCATGCTCGAACCTCGGATGTGTCAGTTCGTACGTCAACTTGCCGTCGTTCGTGAGAAGGAGAAGACCGGTGCTGTCCTCATCGAGGCGGCCCGCAGGATGAAGCCCGGCACTCTTGTAGCTCTCAGGTAAGAGGTCAAAGACCGTCGGTCTACCCCTGTCGTCGCTCGTAGTGGAAAGGCAGTCGGCGGGTTTGTTCATCATGATGTAGATGCGCCGCGCGTAGGGGCACGCAATCTTCACCCCCATCACGACGATGGAGTCGCTTTCCGGGTCCACTTTCTGTGTGAACGACGACGCGAGGCTGGCATTTACCTCGACCACGCCCGATTTCACCAGCGCAGCGCTTTCGCGACGGGAACCATAGCCCGCATCGGTGAGCACTCTCACGAGTGGAGTCGAATTCGTGTCTTGTTGTTCCATGTGCTGATTGACGCTCTACGTACTGGCACCTAGAATAGCACTTTCCGGGGTGATGCCGATTCCTCCCTCGTGGAACAGACGGCCTGCAGGCCGGTCGGCACGGACCCGGTGCGTGGAGTTGAGTCCGGGAGGAGCAGATACGATGGACAAGGCGAAGCTCGGGTTCATTGGCCTTGGCTACATGGGGAGGCCGATGTGCCGGAATCTTCTGGAGGCCGGCTACGAGGTAACAGTCTGGAACCGCAGTCGTCCCGGCATCGAGGAGTGCGTCTCCTGCGGGGCTGTTGAGGTTTCGTCGGCAAGCGAACTGGCGTCTCGCTCGGATATTGTCATCACGATGGTGAAACACGGAGGAGACGTGTCTCAGGTTGCCCTGGAGCCGAACGGATTGCTTGCAGGCGCGCAGCCCGGGATGGTCCTCATCGACATGAGCACGATTTCGCCGCGGGAAGCGCAGACAATCGCCGCGGCCTTGCGCGAGGCCGGTGTCCTGATGCTTGACGCTCCAGTCAGCGGTAGCACTGTGCGGGCAGTCTCGGGCACTCTGTCAATCATGGTGGGTGGACCGACTGAGGCTTTCGACCGTTGTCTCCCGGTACTTGAGGTCCTCGGCAGCAGCATTGTGCACGTGGGCGAGGAGAACGGCGCTGGCCAGGGAGCCAAGCTGTGCAACCAGGTCCTCGTGATGGTGAATATGCTGGCGACCTGCGAGGCGCTCACTCTTGCCGGCCGACTCGGCCTGGATCCCCGGCGCGTCTTCGATGCTGTGAAGTCGGGTGCTGGTGGCTCGTGGCAACTCGAGAACATGGGAGAGCGATTACTGGTCGGTGATCTCGAGCCGGGCGGTACCGTCGAAACTGTGCAGAAGGACCTGGACATCATGATGAAGGCCGCCTGTGACCTGGAGATAGTCCTGCCGGGCAGCTCGCTCGTGCAGCAGCTCTACAACGCTGTCGAGGCTGAGGGCCTGGGGAAGAAGGGGCACCAGGCACTGGTGGCGGCATACGAAAGACTCACGGGCATTCGAATAGCAGACCACAGCTCGGAACCGCCACCGTCAGCCTGAGAGCTTGTGGGACGTCCCGCAGCGCGGACACCGGAGCTCGCTGCGCTTCATGCCCGGTGGCACCCTGAGCCGGGCGCCGCAGTCGCAGTCGATGGTCCGGTATTTGTTGGCCTTCCACATCACGTCGGAGACCTCTCGTGCGCGCTTGACTTCGGCGAATCCTGATGATTCCTGCCCTGCCGTGGCGGCGCGCAGGGGAGTGGCGTGAGACATGGCGAGCGCACTGTGCGGAATCGCTCCGCCGCCCTTGCCACGGACGCTGCGGAAGGCGGCGTCATAGTCGCCGAATGCGGCGCCGCTCATCGAGCGCAGGACCCGAACCCTCTCGGAGGTTGGCGGATGCGTGCTCGTGAGATCGGCAGCTGCGCGTCCCTTCTTGCGGAAGGGATTCACGATGTACATCGGCGCAGTGGCGTTGTTCGCAGCCTTGAGTTGGGTGTGCGACCCGGAGATCTTCTCAAGAGCCGAGGCAAGTCCCTCAGGGTAGCGCGTGTAGAGGGCGGATGATGCATCCGCAAGGTATTCCCTCTTACGGGAAAGGGCGAAATAGAGCAGCCTGGCTGCGATGGGTGCGAGTATCATCAGGACTATGCCGACAATCATGAGGATGAGTTGAGCGCTGCCGCCGGAGCTTCCTCCACTCCTGCGTCCGCCCACGCCGCCGAAGAAGAGCATGCGGCTGGCGTACCACGAGAGAATGACTATGGCGCCCAGCAGCACGCCGCCTATCGCCATCAGGAGCGTGTCCCTGTTGCTGATATGGCCGATTTCGTGCGCGATGACTCCCTGCAGTTCGTCGCGGTTGAGCTTCTGGAGCAGGCCGGTGGTGACTGCCACGGCCGCTCTCTTCGGGTTCTTCCCCGTGGCGAAAGCGTTGGGCGCCGGGTCATCTATCACATAGACCGCGGGGACAACGGGCAGTCCCGAGGCTATGGACATCTCCTCGACGATGTTGTGCAGTCGCGGGTAGCTCTCCTGCGTCACCTTCTTCGCATGAGAGAGGGACAGCATGATGTTGTCTCCCTGCGATAGCGCCACGAGGTTCATGATGAACCAGACGACAAGGGCAATCGCCACGCCACCTTCGGGACTGCCGAGGAAGTACAGTCCGAGGGCATAGCCGACGGCGACAAGAAGAAGTCCCATGAAGACGACTATGACGACTGAGCGTTGCCTATTCGCTCTTATCTGTTCCCACATGGCTCAAGCTGAAGGTGCCGCTACGAGAAACTGACCTTCGGCGCCTGTCTCTCTGCCTCTACAGTTGTCTCAAAGAACTCGCCCGGTTTGAACCCGGTCATCCCTGCGACAACGTTTGACGGAAATTCCTGCGTCTTGTTGTTGTACCGCAGCACCGAGTCATTGTAGAACTGGCGCGAGAACCCTATCTTGTTTTCCGTGGAGGTCAGTTCTTCCTGCAGTGCGAGGAAGTTCTGATTCGCCTTCAGGTCGGGGTAGTTCTCAACCACCATGAGCAGTCTGCTGAGCGCCGAGCTCAATTCTCCCTCGACCTTGGCGCGCTCGCCGGCGCCGGCGGATGTGGCCTGCTGGGCCAGATTCCTGGCCTGCGTGACCGAGTCCAGCGTCTCACGCTCGTGCTTCATGTAACCCTTTGCGGTTTCGACAAGGTTGGGTATGAGGTCGTAACGCCGCTTGAGCTGGACGTCAATCTGCGCCCACGCGTTCTTGACCTGGTTTCTGCCCCTCACGAGGGCGTTGTAGATACTTATGAAGGCCACAATGAGAACAACGACGATGCCAATGACTACGTATTCCACTATCCAGTCACCTCACTCCCCGGCACTGCCGGCTTCGTTTTCGTGTGATGCTCCGTGATAACGGGAGCCCTCTCCGAAGGTCCCCCTGAGGTGCTCAATGAGAATGCTGTCCGATGCATCTCCGCTCGAAGGCATGTCTGTGCTCTGGCCGAGTACCTGCTCGAGTTCCCCCTGGTCGAGCCACAAACCGTCACAGCGAGGACACACGTCTGCAATCACAGGCTGTGGATGACCAAGCAACCGCTTGTCCATCTTCTTGTGGCAGAGGGGGCATTTCAGTCGTTGCTCGTCTGTGCGAGCCGGCTCACTGGGGCAGAATCCGCCCTCACCGGAGTCTTCCGTGGTCTTCCGTGCCAGCAGCTCCATCTCGCCGCTGTCGAACCACAGGCCACCGCATTCCGGGCACCAGTCCAACTCGACGTTGGAGTACTCGACCACGACCAGTCCTGATTTACACCTTGGACAGTTCATCTTCGTGCAGTGGGCATGAGTGTAGCGTCGGGTCGCGGCAGCGTCAAGGCGGCACCACCGTGTGGTAGGATGACCAAGAGCCACGGCACCGCGCACCGCCTCACAGAACGCCATGCTCATCGCCCCAGTGTGTTTCGTGAGGCGAAGAAGAGGCCGGCTGCGCGAGTTCTCTTGTGATTCTGGAGCTAGACGGGCTTGATCTCGACAAGCTCTATCAGGATGTCATCGGGGCCGAGAAGGAAGGAGATCCTGACGCCGGGGCGGAAGTCCGTGATGTCCTGGACGAACTTGATGCCCTTGGCCTTGAGTTCTGCAACGGCCGTGTCGAGGTCATCCGTGATTATGCCGAAGTGCTCCAGCCCGTAGGTGCTGCCGGGAGGCGGCGCCTGTACCGTGGGTTTCTCCGCTCGGCCCTTCAGAAAGACGTTGGAACCGCCCAGGTCGAGCATTATCATGGTAGTGCCGTCGGGGCCGGTTGAGCGTTTCTGCAAGGTCGCTCCGAATGCGTCCTGCAGGAATGATGCGGCCGCGTCCGGATCGGGGCTGATGATGTGCAGATGGTGGTACGTATAGTTGGCCATGTCACACTCCTTTTCCGCCAATACTAGCCGTCGGTTCTCACGACTGTCAATTAGCGTGGTGTGGATGGCGACGTTGCACTGCCGGGGTGCGGCATTCTACACTTCGACCCAGTCCGTTGCTTTCAGAGAGGAGACGTCGTGGCAGACAAGACGAACGTAGTGGTTGTCAACGCAATCGATGAGGAGGCCCTGCAGCTTATCACGGGAGTGAGCGACAGACTTGTCGTAACGGACGTGTCCGGACTGACGCGGGCCGAGCGCAACGGTGACCTCACTCGGTCCGGCGAACTGGACCGGGCTTTGCACGATGCGGAGGTCGTCTACGCGTTGAAGCTTCCTGAGAAACTCCTCGAGCGTTGCCCCAATCTGAAGTGGATACAGACCATCTCGACCGGTGTTGAGCGGGTGCTCGATGACGGGGTTGTCCGCAGCCCGGTGGTGGTGACCAACATGAGCGGCATCCATGAGGTCACGATTGCGGAGTTCGTTCTGATGCTGATGCTGATGTTCGTGAAGCACGCGCCCCGCGCCTTCTACCAGCAGATAGAGGGAAGATGGAAGTGGTTTCCTGTGAGCGTGTTGAGCGGCAAGACCGTAGGAATCGTCGGCCTGGGGCGCATCGGCAAGGAAGTGGCCCGTGTGGGGAGCTTCTTCGGAATGAGGGTCGTGGCGACCAAACGCTCGGCGACGTCCGCCGGCACGGCAGACAATGTGGACCTCCTCCTTCCGGCGGCGCAACTGGACCAGTTGCTTGGTCAGAGCGACTTCGTCGTGCTTGCTCTCCCACTGACTCAAGAGTCTCGCAACATGATTGGGGAAACCAAGCTCAGAGCCATGAAGTCGACAGGCTACCTTATCAATATCTCGCGGGGAGCAATCGTTGATGAAGCGGCCCTGACGCGCGCGCTTGAGGATGGCTGGATTGCCGGAGCAGGCCTGGACGTGTTTGCAGCCGAACCGCTCCCTGCCGATAGCCCGCTGCGCCGAATGCGCAACGTCATCTTCAGCCCGCACGTGTCGGGCGACATCGTCGAGTACGATGTTGGAGCGGCCCGTCTGTTCGCTGAGAACCTGCGGCGCTATCTTGATGGTTTCCCGCTGTTGAATGTCGTAGACAAGTCGCGAGGGTACTAGGAGCCTGTCGGAATAACCACACTGATGGTGAGGCTACACAGCGTAGGGCAGGGTTGGTGCGCCACTCCACGAAGGCCGGGGGTGCGCATTCAGTTCACCTGCGCCCCATGGCCGAGCTACTCCCTTCGTACCAAT
>JAUVZB010000128.1 GCA_030602785.1 Dehalococcoidia bacterium | reverse complement strand
ACGGAGTTCTTCTGCTATAGGTCAGGGGCGCCGGCGGACAAGGATCGAGCCATACGTTTGCAGACGCACATTGTAGGACCGGGCGAGTTCGTGCCCTGCGCTCGCTTTCGAGGGGCCGGAGTGGGCCAGACGCTCGAGCTGATCGTGAACGGCCACGTGGGGCACATCTGAGCGCAGGAGCCCACCACTCCAAAGGAGCTATTGGTTCGTGCTCTTTCAGGCCGAGATCCTGACCCCGGCCAACACGCCAGCATCCAGCCCCGTCAAGACTAATCTCGCCGTCTATCCCGGCATGACCAACCGCATCTGGGCCGGATTCCCTCCAGGACCTAAGGGCCTGGCTCACATGCAGATCTGGCACTCGGGCTGGCAGGTCTGGCCCTGGACCCCCAACACGTCCTTTCACTGGGACAACTACGTGTTCACCTTCGAGGACCGCTACCCTATCACTGTCGAGCCCTTGGAGTTCGTCGTCAAGACCTGGAACCTCGACGACTTCTATCCTCACACCCTCACCTTCATGGTCACCATCGAGCCTGCCCCGCCCGAGGAGGAGCTCCGCCGGCTCCATCGCACCCTCGAGGCCCTGGGCATTCTGAGGGGGGTCTGAGCTTTATGCCAGAAGTGTTGGGGAATCCACCAAGTCCCCGGACTGCACTGTTCTGGAACGGCACGGCGTGGCAGTGGGCACTCGTGGATGCTGCCGGGAACCTACAGATTGACGTGGTGGCCAGTGGCCTACCAGTCGGAGCCGCGACCGCAGCGGCTCAGGCCTTGGCTCTGGCCCAGTTGCAGACCATCGCGGAGATACGCGACGCCCTTCAGTCCGTGGCCACCGACCGGCTCATCGTGCGGGGCGAGGATCAGCTGTTCAGCTATGCAGACACCTTACTATGCGATATCATCGACGACATCTCTGGTGTAGACGGGCACCTCGAGACCCCCGTCGTGCCAGCGAACCAGGTATGGGTCGTGACCAACATCCGAGCCGTCGATGCGACCACCGCCACAACTCTACACGATTACAGAGTGAACAGGGTCGCCAGCGTGTACCCATTTGCAGAGGAAAGGGCAGCCTTTGCGGCAGATATTCCGAGCTTCTACCACCATTGGGTGTGGCTGAACGTGGGCGACAGGATACGAGTATTGTTCACGGGGGGGCTGGCGGGGGATACCTGTCGCATCTCTCTAGTAGGGCACATTATGACCCTGGAGACCTGAGGAGACGAGATGCCCCACGGAACGCCTGATTGGGGACATGTAGGGCCGAAGACCACCACCTACGGCCTGGACGATCTGGGAGAGCAGGCAGTAAGGCTGGGGGCAACCCACCTCTGGGACAGGCGGGGCGACGTCATCGTCCTGAACGACTTCGAGGCAGGCATCCAGGGTGGCTATATGTTTGGCCACGGCCTCGCGTGGAACGTGGTCCTGTCCACCGGGCTGGCCGCATCGGGGGCATACGCGCTAAAGCTAGTAGCAGGCAGCAGCGACGAGCACGACGCCTACTATGCGTGGGAGCATGGCCTTCCCGCCTCGTCTCGAACCGGGTTCGAGTACGCCTTCTCTCCTTACCACCAGGTAGAGAGCCTGCGATGGATCATGCTTTGGAGAACGGCAACACACCGCTTCGAGGCGATGGTGCAGTGGACGTGGGCAACAGGGGTCTTGACCTATCAGGACAACGGGGGCGGGTGGATACCGTTTGGCACGATCCACAAGCTGAAGGACACAACGGTCGCTTTCTCGGTTGGGAAGATCGTGGCGGACTACGGCGCGACCCCGCCAGAGTACGTGCGCTTCATCTTCAACGACACAGAGCACTCTCTTGCTGGCATTCCGCTACAGAGAGTGGTGGACGCATCTGGAGAACGCCTGGAGTTTCAAGTGTGGTTCTTCGGCAAGGAGTTCTTCAACGGCTACTGCTACATCGACAACCTGATCGTGACCCACAACGAGCCATAGGCTAGGACGGGACAAGGAGGCCAAGATCCCCATGCGCGACAAGCTCAT
>JAUVZB010000058.1 GCA_030602785.1 Dehalococcoidia bacterium | reverse complement strand
TCCGGCCTTGGGACTGGCGCCGGGGAGAGGGGATCGTAATCTACGCGACAGGCTCTTACGCCTAAGGGGCACGTCTGATTCCCCTCTCCCGCGACATCGCTGGGACACTGTACATCAAGATACAAGGGGCAGGCTCCCATGTCTGCCCGTGGGGTTGCGGCGTGTCCGCCCGCACACTCTCACACACGAAATGGGTGTGGTGTCCCCGGAATTCGGAATTCTTATCGTGTGCCTGCGTTCCAGGGATGTCAGGATTGACATCCTAAGGGAAAGGTGGTTATGATTATTACCGCTTGGAAGCATAATCGGTCATGTTTCTGACCATAGAGGCGAAAATGCTGGACACTCTGAGAATGCTGATCCTGGACTCGCAGGAGTCACGACTCGACACCGGTGTGCCCCGGCGCCTCCAAATACAGACTGTGTCGGGCAAGGCGACGGTCTGCATGGGCGTGCGACGCAGTGGCAAGTCGACCTACATGCTACAGATCATCGAGCGGCTGCTCGCCAGCGGCGTGCCTCGTCAGAACATCATGCACTTGAACCTCTTTGACGACCGACTTCACGCCCTGCGTTCCCACAACCTCGGGCTCATCACCGAGGCCTACTACTCTCTCCACCCGGAGAAGAAGAACTCAGAGACGGTGCACTTCTTCTTCGATGAGATCCAGTCTGTCCCGGGGTGGGAGCCGTTCATTGACAGGCTTATGCGGACAGAGCAGTGCGAGGTGTACCTCACGGGTTCCTCGGCGCGCATGCTGTCGAAGGAGATAGCAACCCAGATGCGCGGCCGCGCGCTGTCGTGGGAGCTCTTCCCCTTCTCGTTTCGGGAGTTCCTTGATGGCAGATCGGTTGAAGCGGGCGATGCGCTATCGACCAAGCAGCGGCTTGGCGTAAGGCGAGCGTTCGACGACTACTGGGACACCGGTGGATTCCCCGAGGTCATGAATGTCAACAAGGCGCTGCGGGTCAAGACCCACCAGGAGTACTTGAACGCCATACTCTTTCGCGACCTGGTCGAACGCCACGATATCTCGCACCCCAGAGCCGCGAGTGATCTCTCGCACTGGCTCATCGACAACACCGCATCGCTGTACTCCATCAACGGACTGACGGGGTACCTCAAGTCGCTGGGGCACAAGGTTCCGAAGACAACCGTGTCACAGTACGTCGAATGGTTCGAGGATGCCTACTTCCTGTTCACCGTCAGGCTCTTCGACGCGTCATTGTCGCGCAGTCACGCAAACCCCAAGAAGATTTACTGCATAGACCACTCCCTCGTCACATCCGTGTCCTCTGGAGTGCTCCGCAATGCCGGACACCTCTTGGAGAACCTCGTGTTCGTGGCTCTCAGGAGGGTGAATCCGTCTGTGTACTACTACAGGACCAGGACAGGACGACAGGTTGACTTCGTCGTTCCGGTTCGCTCGGGCGTGCCGCATCTGTACCAGGTCTGCGAGTCCATGGCGGACCCTCAGACGAAGAAACGAGAGGTGACCGCAGTGGCCGAGGCGATGGCAGAGCTGGGGACCGAGTCCGCGACCATCGTCACGAGAGGTGATTCCCAACAGATCGCCGTCGAACGCGGCACGATAACCGTGATGCCCGCCTGGCGTTTTCTGCTGGACCGGCCCGACCCGACCGACTAGGCAGCTCTGAGCCTCTGCCCTCGGGTTGTGTCGTACGTAGAACCTGGCGACCGTTTGAGCCAGTTCCTGTTGCCTTGCGCCGAGTCCCGCTTATCCCGCGCATACGCGTCACACCTTCAGATCACCGCATGCCCATTCTTATGTCGTGCACTTGGCCGTCTGCACAGGACGGCGGCCTAGCTACGGAAACGAGTGCGGTGTCCCCCGGATTCTGGCCCAGATAAGTGTGGTGTCCCCGGAATTCCCACGTTGCCGCCTGCACAGGACGGCGGGTTAGCTACGGAAATGAGTATGGTGTCCCCGCATTTCGAGGTGTCCCCGCATTTCGAAACGCCATTTCAGAACGTGATGGGCAATTAAGTGTGGTGTCCCCGGAATTAACGTGCTAGCGTCCCGCAGCGATGCGGATATCCAGCCAGCTCTGCTTCAGCAATGTAACCAGCACACCCAACGCCGAGAGCGAGACTCCAATACTGATTGCCAATCTCGAAGCGTCACCAAACGACGCAGCAAGATGACTCAAGCCGAAGCAGAGTATCTGCAAAAGGTAGACAATCAGAAGTATCCTAGACGTAATGGGTTGCCTGCGAAGTGCCAAAAACACGGCCAACGGGATGCAGCCAGTTCCAAAGCCCCAGGCTATCCCACTCAACCCCGTCCACGAGAATGCCTCAGTGTGCGCACGATAAGCAATCCATGCCGTAAAGCCGAGAACCGCAAGCACAACGAAGGTTAGTAAGATAGTGCCGCGTCGTCGCTCACTATGCAATTCCTGCGAAGCAGTCTTGCCTTTCTCGCAGGCGTCCGCGAGTTCGGATCGAAGGCCATCCGCCGTTTGCGTGAGCCTGTCCACCTCTGCCTTCAGTTCAGCATCCGCGAGGCTCGCGTCGGACTTCACCTCTTCGAACGCTCGCGCGACTGCCTCGTCTATTGTCTGCGCGGTGACTCCCTCGTGCTCGACAGCGCTATGAACGGTCTCCATGAAGTGCCTGTTCGCCGCGCATCTCAATACCAGTTCGGGACCTCTTTCGTCAGCCTCGGGTACGCGTCGCATAACCTCGGCCAAGTCCCGACCAGACACGCCCTCACGTCGGTAGTGCACGAAGCCTTGTCCCAGTGAGCGAGCGACCACCAAGGCCTCATCGGCTTCATCAACCAGTCGCATAGTGAGAAAGGGCATAAGCAGCTCGAACCAACTCGCTATCCGGACGAAGTGCTCAATGGTCGTGTTGTCGTGAGTGCGAAGCTCTCGCGTGAACAGGCTCAGGGATTTGTCTGCTGACAGCAGCCAGTGATTGGCGGGCAATAGAGGCGCGGCTTCGTTCTGCCGAAGGCTCTGGATCAAGAAGAACATGGTGGCATCATGCTCAATTGCGTTTTGAGTCTTTTTCGACTTCGGGCCTCCAGCGGCCCTCATCAACCTGTCTTCAATCTCCTGCCGTCGCTCTGGAGGCACCTCAAGAGTGTCCGTCTCCTTCACGACACTTACTCCGTATTTCGCGTTCAGCACGATTTCAACAGACTGGTACTTGATAAGGAATCGCTCCCAGTCGGCCAGCAGGGCACTTCGAGAGGCGCTCTTCGCATAGGATTCCTCCAACGAAGCCCAGAATCTAAGAGTGAACGGATCCTCGGGAAGGGCGATTGCAGCGGAAGGCTTGTACGACCCATCTTCAATCATTCTCTTCACTTGCCCCAAGACTTGGACAGGGACGCGCGGACCAAGTCCAAGCCGTCTTGAATTGCCGAGCACAGAAAGGAACTCGCGAATCGAACGGCGGTCCACGCATGTCTCGATACCGAGTTCGGAGTTCATGTCTATGAGGTGCTCAAGAGTGTCCTGTTGTTTCTCTCCATCGAGACCGACAAGACTGAAGATCATGTTGGTGTCCAGAACGAGGCGGAGGTCCTTCAAACGATTCTCAAGTAGCTTCCCTCCCTCGACTTCCACAGTGAATATCTTTCTGCGCAGACAGGCCTGTGCGATGCCAGCCACGTACGTAGCACGTTTCGGGTCTTCACTCCCGAAAAAGAGGGGGAAAATCTTCCGTTCGATGCGAATAAGTTCGGCCGTCCTGCCGTCTTCATCCGAGAGGTAGGCTTTCACCTCTCCCGCAATGAGATACGGCTGGAGTTGTGTTGCGTCTCCCTGAAGGAACAACCCGACCGCGGTAGCACGCGCCTCGCAAAGACGGCCAACCGCCCCCCGAAAGTCACTGAGAACGGCTGTACTCTCAGCTCCGCTAAGAGTGCGGCAGCGCTGCGTCCTCTGCATCGCATCCAGCCACTCCGTCTCGACCTCTTCAAGGAAAGCTAGCCTCTGGTCGATGCTCAATCGATATCGCTCGCGTTGCTCGGTGGTCATGCTGAAGCGTTTCTGACTCAAGCGAGCGATGTCTCCCCCCGATACCAAGTCCTTGAGGCCTCGGTTCAGGCGTCCGACCGGCACGTGAATCCTCCACCTGTTTGCAACGGCGTCCGCAACAGCCTGAGACGACATGGGTGATGACGAGGCACACAATACGTCCAGGGCAAGCGCCTGACACATGGCTTCGCGTGGTTCATTTGTACGAACGTTGATGAGGAACTGCGCGACTTCCCTGTGGAGTTTGAGGTCTCCACAGACTGGGGCTTCGCTCATAGTACTAGACATCACGAATTGCAGCCTCCCTTCCAGTTTGACTTAGCTGGCCCGCCAGTTCCGCTTCCAGATGACGCTGGCCACCCTATTTGTTGTTCCACATATAGTGTCAAATGAGCAAGAATGGACACTTCCAACGTCTTCGTTCACAATCGCATCTTTTCTACTCCCTGATGGTTCGCCGTATGGCATTAGGGGTCGGGCCCTATGTATCAACCTCTCCACAAATCACTTCCGCCTGCTCCAGCACCAGTTGGGTGGCACTCGCCTGTTTGTCCGGGGGATAGCCATGCTTGCGCAGGATGCGTTTCACCGCGATGCGCATCTTCGCACGCACATTCTCGCGCACCGTCCAGTCGATAGTCACGTTGTCCCGCACTGTCTTCAACAGTTCCTGCGCAATGAGCCGCAATGTCGCGTCTCCCAACACTTGCACCGCACTATCGTTCGCACCGAGGGCATCATAGAACGCGACTTCGTCTTCGTTCAGGCCAAGGTTAACACCACGCTGATCGGCCTCCCGCATTTCCTTCGCCAGAGCGATGAGCTCTTCAATCACCTGCGCTGCTTCAATGGCGCGGTTCTGATACCGCCTGATGGATTCCTCAAGCATTTCCGCGAAGGACCGGGAGCGCACCACGTTCTTGCGGCTTCGTGTCTTGATCTCACCGGCCAGCAGCTTCTGCAGCATTTCCACTGCGAGGTTGCGCTGCGGCATGTCACGCACTTCCGCCAGAAACTCGTCGGACAGAATTGAGATATCCGGCTTGTTCAGGCCGGCTGCGGCGAATATGTCCACCACTTCGTCGGATGCCACGGCCCTGGAGACTATCTGTCGAATGGCGAAGTCCAGTTCTTCCGTCGTGCGGCCCCTCCCGCCTGCCCCCTTCACCAGGACGGACCTCACCGCCTGGAAGAACGCCACCTCGTCGCGGATTGCCAGCGCCTTCTGGTGTGGGACAGATAGCGCAAACGCCCTTGATAGCGCCGTCACCACTTTCACTAAGCGGTCCTTTCCGTCTTCTTGCTGCAGGACGTGCTCCTGCGCAGCCGGCAGCACAGAGAGTTGCTGTTGTGGCGTACCACTGAACCACGCCGAACGGTCGAAACCGTGAAAGATTCCGCAGCAGACCTCGTACTTCTCCATCATCAAGGCCACTGCCTCGTCCTGGTCTATGGCAGTCTGCCCCTTCCCGCCGCTTTCCGTGTACGTAGCAAGCGCGGCTTTCAGCTCATGGGCCAATCCGAGGTAGTCCACCACCAGCCCGCCCGGCTTGTCTTTGAAGACCCTGTTAACCCTTGCGATTGCTTGCATCAGCCCGTGCCCTCGCATGGGTTTGTCCACGTACATCGTGTGAAGGCAAGGAGCGTCGAAGCCAGTGAGCCACATGTCCCGGACAATCGCAACCTTGAAGTGGTCTTCGGGGTCCTTGAAACGCTTCGCCAACTCCTCGCGGCGAGCCTTGTTCTTGGAGTGTGGCTGCCAATCTTGGGGATCGGAGGGTGCCGCTGTCATGATGACCTTCATGCCCCCCTTGTCATCGTCGGGGTCGTGCCAGTCAGGGCGGATAGCCGCGAGGGCGCTGTAGAGCTCCACGCAGATGCGCCGGCTCATGCAGACAATCATGGCTTTACCTTCGATGACAGCAAGCCGGGACTCGAAGTGGTTCACGATGTCCTGCGCCACCAGGCATATCCGTTTCTCTGAGCCCACCAGCGCCTCAAGCTGCGCCCACTTGGTCTTGAGTCGCTCCTTCTGCTCGACCTCCTCGTCTTCGGTGACCTCCTCGAAATCTGGGTCGATGTGAGGGCGTTCCTCGTCCTTCAACTCCAGCTTCGTAAGCCGACTCTCGTAGTAGATGGGAACCGTCGCGCCGTCCTGGACCGCCCTCTCGATGTCATATACGCTAACGTAGTCGCCGAAGACCGACCGCGTGTTCTTGTCTGCTAGCTCGATAGGAGTCCCTGTGAATCCGATGAATGATGCTCTTGGCAGCGCTTCGTGCATGTGCCGCGCGTAGCCGTCGATGAAGTCGTACTGGCTGCGGTGCGCCTCGTCCGCAATGACCACGATGTTCCGGCGGCTTGACAACAGCGGGTGCTGATTCTCATTCTCAAGGGGGAAGAACTTCTGTACAGTGGTGAAGTACACGCCGCCGGACTCCGTCTTCAGCAGTTCCCGTAGATGTGCGCGACTCTCAGCCTTGACCGGGGGCTGGCGCAGCAACTCGTGACAGCGTGAGAATGTCCCGAACAGCTGGTCGTCCAGGTCATTGCGGTCTGTGATGACCACCAGCGTTGGGTTCTCCATTGCCGGGTGCAATACCACCTTGCCTGCGTAGAATGCCATGGTCAGGCTCTTGCCGGAGCCCTGGGTGTGCCACACCACACCCACACGCTGGTCGCCGGGGCGGCCATCAGCCCACCCCTTCGCGAAGTAAGTTCCCTCGGTATCGTCCACGCCCTTGGTTCGTAGGACAGATGCACGGATGGTCTCAGCAAGGGCCACGTTCACCGCGTGGTACTGGTGATAGCCCGCCATTTTCTTGATGAGCGTGCCACCGCCGATGTCTTCAAAGACGATGAAGCACTGCACCAGATCCAGGAATCGGCGTCGGTCAAACGCGCCCTTGAGCAACACCTCTAACTCAGGAAGGCGCGTGCCGGCCAATTCGTCTCCTTCGATGGTGCGCCACGGCAGGAACCACTCCCGATTCCCGGTCAGAGTACCCACCCGTCCCTGTACGCCGTCGGAGACCACCAACGCTTCGTTGTAGGCAAACAGCGAGGGTACCTGTTGCTTGTAGGTCTGGAGTTGACTGAACGCGGACCAGATGGTTGCACTGGGGTCAGCGGCGTTCTTCAACTCTATCACCGCCAGCGGTAGACCATTGACGAACAGCACGATATCCGGTCGACGCTCGTGGCGGTCCTCCACCACCGTGAACTGATTCACGGCAAGGAAGTCGTTGGCATCAAGGTGACGCGGGTCAAGCACACGCACGGCGTCCCCGGCTATGGAGCCGTCCGGACGTTGATATTCAACGGGAACCCCGTCTACCAGGTACCGGTGGAGCGTGTGGTTGTTCCCCACCAGGGAGGGAGCGTCCAACCGCGTGAGCTTCCGAAACGCGTCCTCCAGTGCATCTTGCGGAATGTTGGGGTTGAGGCAGCGCAGCGCCTGCCTCAGACGGCGTTCAAACACTACATCGTGGTAGTCAGGGTCGGTGCGCTCGGCACAGGGCTGGCCCACCGCGATGGTCGGCCCATGCAGCACTTGCCAGCCCAGTCCCTCGAGCCATTCGAGGGCTGCCCGCTCGACGTTTGATTCGTTGAAGGTAGTCATTGGCTTGGGCTCCAAGAGTGTCCGCAGACCAGAACGAATGCAGCCCGATAAGTCATTTCATACCCGTCTACACATCGCGACTACCGACGGCGTCAAGATCGTTACCCCCGCGGCATCCAGTTTCCCTCTTCGTCGTAGTTCATACTTCGCGCGTAGCCGCATGCGTTCCACACAGCGTCGAACACGGGTCTGAGCAGTCTGACAACATCGACGTCGAAGTCCTCTGCAGTCACATCTGGCAACAAGAGTGCGTCGTGGTCAATAGGATACCCGTCGCCCAAAGCCAACAGTCTTGACGAGACCCCCAGGTACGCTCCCCGACAACCCAGTATGGAGACGAAGAGCACCAATGGTGGAACAACACCCAGACCCCGGAGACCGCCCATGTATTGCCGGACCCCTCGAATCAGATCCTCCTCGTAGCCCCGACTGGGCAGAAACGAGACGTTCTCACCGGTGCCCTGCGAGGACGGATGTCCCAACAGATCAGCGACCACTGCCTCCAGAGCGCCGTCTGCAAACAGCTGGCAGTATGAGAAGGCAGTGCTTCTGTCCCGTGCTCCGGGTTGCCAAGTCAGTGCACCATCAAGATTCACTCGATGGTTCCAGCCTGATGCTCCTATCGGTCGGAATTCATTTGCCTCCGCTTGCGCCGTTGGCATCACGAACCGAGCGTTACCGGCAACTGCTAACAAAGGGACGATGTGAAGGACCAAACGGTCTCTCGTGACAAGAGTCACCGGCGTCTCATCAGCTACGATACGAGCAAGCCTGTCTTCGCGGAAGCGCTTGATGCGGTCAGACTGAGACTCAGTTGCCAGAAACGCTGACCGAAGCTCGGTCACATCAAGCGGGTACTTGCCTGCTGAGTTGCGGGAGTAGAACCTGAAGCTTCCGCCATGTGTTACCACGTGAGGCGAAGAGAAGCTGCGTGGAACACGGATGACCAGCACGAAGCCGTCGTCCTGTCCCGCCAGTGTCTTCATCTGCACGCGCATGCGTGGCGCGACTCCATTCCGAATCACCTCTTCGAGCTTCAGTTTGGCCTCGT
The DNA here is from genome assembly GCA_030602785.1 of Dehalococcoidia bacterium. Lineage (GTDB taxonomy): Bacteria > Chloroflexota > Dehalococcoidia > GIF9 > AB-539-J10 > SKVJ01. The sequence goes on along the minus strand of JAUVZB010000058.1, from coordinate 5,010 downwards.
CTGCGCTGGTATTAGTGATAGGCGCCAATGCCTCCGGCAATCCGGTCTTCTTCCCCGAGTCGTCCACCTCTGCCTTGACGCCATAGACAATGTCGCCCCCAGACGCGTTAGCAAACGACGAGACATCAGCGAGGAACTCCTTCCTATCGGCATCTGAATTGCCCGGCAGTGTCTCCTTGTATTCGAGCGTTTTGGACTCGATGACCTTGTTAGCCACAATCTCATCAATCGCGGCCTTGTCTATGGCGTCGAGAGTCCGCCGGATCATGGTGCGTTCTCTCCATTCGTCATGGATAGTTGCCTCATGAGGTCCTCCGCAAGAATCGCTAGAAGGCGTGCAATAGACCGAACCTCGTCTGCAGTGACAACAATTCGCTGTCCTTTCACAATAGTGCGGTCCCCAGTGCGCTTGACGTACTCTTGGTCAGCGACACCCATCTTGTGTGCCAGCAAGTGGCGCTTCTGGAAACTCCTCACTGCTGCCTCCCACTCATCGGCGGTCTCATCAACTGCAATGTCAAATCCGAACAATTCGTTGACTTGCCTTCGCGCGCCGTCGAGATTTTGAAACGAAACTCTCTCAGCCTTGGGAGGGTCGGTGGCCTGCTTCGCATGAATACGACAGATTTCGCGGCCGAAGCCATCGAAGGCAGAAACGCAATCTTCCAAGGCATTCTCAATCAGGCGCTTCGCCATATCCGTCTCCATGTCAGCGGCGACTTCCAGCATCTTGTCGACTAACTCGAGATTCTTGTTGAGTACTTGGAGCGAGTTGTGGCACCCACAGTCGCGGCAGAACGCGAAGACACCATACACCGAGTACCGCAGCGTACAGCTGTCACACACGACCTCAGTCTCCAGTCTCTTCTCGCGATAGTAGTGGATGGGTGGAAGGGATCCTGTCTTCACCTGCAGAGATACGCCTATGCCGAATCCGTGGCTCGGCTTCTGCACGAATTCAAGCTTCTTGAGGCGCTTCTGAAGGTCACCCATGATGCCTCGTACCACCACGGATTGCGCATATTCAATTTGCTCTTTCGTGAAGAACTGGTCATTCGGCGCAGTGTGGCCACAATACGGGCAGTGACAGTTCGGCGTGTCAGCAATGCCAGTCCCTGGGACCGCTTTGAAGTAGCCTCTGCAGTCAGGATTGGGGCATTCTTTGCCCACGAAGCCGTCTTCGTCCGGCTCAATGCGTATGGAGAAAGTGTTGCCGGGCTTTCCGTACTCTCCCATCATACACACCTCCCCACAATCCGCTCCGCATCAGGCACGCGCAACTCTCCGGAGATGAGCTTGGGGAGGAGAGAGTCTCGGAGCTCTTCCAGTTGTGTGTTCTGTTCTGCGTTGACAACCACTCTTGCCCGCAGCGCGTCGACGATTCGCTTGAAGCTCTGGAGCAAGTGGGTCGCAGGGTGGAGAATCGGGAACTCGCCAAGGACCTGGGCGTTCAGAGTGGCTCGTGTGGTGCCCGCTTGCCGGCCTCGGACGAGTCCCCAGTACGCTTCAGAGCGAAGCCAGTACTGTAGATAGCGGTCAAGCCATCTCTCAGTGGGCCGGAACCGTATCAGGTACGAAGCGAAGACAGCGTTGTGGTCACCCTCAACAACTGCGCCGTGACCGGGATCAGCCATTCGGGCTACCAGAACGTCTCCCTCTTTGACTTGGTACTTGGGATAGATATCCTGCTCAATTGTACAGAAGGGGACAGTATGCCAATTGACCCAAGCCCTCTTGTTGATGTCGGTAATGCGTAGCAAGTGCGGGCCAATGGGTTCGGTCTGCGCTGACGCCGTGTAGCCGTACTGAGGCTTTGGGCAGAGACCACCCAGAGTCGACACCTCCCACCCCTCCGGAATCTCTCCCAGTTCGGAGTCCACGAAGGAGGAAGGGAACAGGTCTGCAATTTCAGAGGGGAGACCGGTGTCACGGCCTTCTGCCCTGGCGCGGACGGGGTCGAAGTCCACGAACCAGCTCTTGAAGATGGCCCGTGCGATGCCCTCAACCGTCTCGTTCATCTTGCGGTTCAGCTCTATCTTGTCGTCCAGGGCTCCGAGGATACAGGCGATGGCGCGCTGCTCGTGCAGCGGCGGAAGACGAATACCCACGGTGCGTAGATACGACACGGGTTGTGCGAGTGAAGGAACACCAACTGACGCAGAATTGGCAAGCAACTGATGTTTGCCGTATGGCGTCGCGAAGTAGTACGTGACGAACTCCGGAATGACTTGCCTCGAATCGCAGCGCATGTAGAACTGGCGCTGCGATATCACATATCGCTCGTGCGCGGAGTCGGTTGGAATGTAGGAGACCTGTCCAATATTCCCGGCATGTGTGAAGATGACGTCACCTTGACGTACGTTCGCGTTGCTCAGCTTGGCTGCATGCTCGGGGGTGATGAAGTTGAATCCCGGTCGCTCGTCAAGTCTGAATGAGTGGAGGTGCTGCCCACTGATGACTGGCACACCCTGCGGAACGAAAGTCTCCACCTTGATGGAAGACCCGAACGGCCCCATGGCGACCTTCTCAGCGATATCGGCAATCGTCGCAGTGACCCACTCACTCGTCACGTCCGAACTCCTCGATGATGTCCCAGCTAGGCGCACCGAGTCCGATTGCGGACACTCCATGGCCTTGCCATTCGAGCCGTGCCCAGTCTGCTTCTAGGCTAATGCAGATGGCCCATGAATAGCCATACTCGTGCATGCAGTCCTTGACCTTGCTGCTATCTGCCTCATCGATGCACGGCTTCTTCTTGACCTCTATCACTAGTAGGTTGTGATCGTTCAGTCCGCGTCGATGGACAATGATGTCAGGTCGTATGTCCCTTCCGGTGGTCGAACTGCGCTTGCGACCCTCACCGCTCTTGTCGTACTCGCAGTCGACGTCAAATGTCGGAAACAAGTGCTCCAAATAGACCGCAAGGTGGTGAGAGACCGCTTCTTCACGGATATCGTGTTGAAGCAAATAGCGGTCACGCCAAAGAAGCTGCTGCACCGCTTGCCGAACCTTCGCCCTCACGACGCCAAACCCGTCGTCGCCAGACGAGTCACTTGCCATACCCAATGTCCTCCAGATTGGCCCAGATGACCCTGTCCAGCCTCGCGGACTCCTCCAGCTGGCTCCGCAGTTGCGTGCTCAACTGCGCCATCTTCTCGTCGAATGGCTCACCGTCATCTTCCACCTCTGCCGCACCGACATAGCGGCCTGGGGTGAGCACATACCCGTGGTGGCGGATATCATCCAGCGAAGCTCCCTTGCAGAAGCCGGGCACGTCCTGATACTCGGATTCACCGTCCTTGTCCCCCCTCCAAACATGGTATGCACCCGCAATCTTCCGGATGTCCTCATCCGTCAGCTCGCGATGGACACGGTCGACCATCGTGCCGAGTTCCCGCGCATCGACGAACAGTGTCTCGCCGCGACGGTGTCTGAATCGTCTGTTTCTCTTGTCTCGCGTGAGGAACCACAGGCAGACCGGGATCTGCGCGGCATAGAACAGTTGGGATGGCAGCGCAATCATGCAGTCGACCAGGTCAGCCTCGACGATGGCCTTGCGTATTTCCCCTTCGCCTGATTGGTTCGAAGCCATGGAGCCATTGGCCAGCACGAAGCCGGCCATGCCCGTCGGTGCCAGATGGTGGATGAAGTGCTGCACCCACGCGAAGTTGGCGTTGGAAGCCGGCGGGATGCCATACACCCACCGCTTGTCATTCCGCAGAAGATCGCCATTCCAGTTACTGTCGTTGAACGGTGGATTGGCCAGCACGTAGTCCGCCTTCAGATCCGGATGAAGGTCGCGGTGAAAGCTATCAGCATGTTCTTGACCGAGGTTGCCATCGATGCCTCGCAGCGCAAGATTCATACGCGCCAGTCGCCACGTCGTATGATTGGACTCCTGCCCGAATATGCTCACATCGACAGCGGTCTTGCCGCCATTGCCATTGCCTGAGCGATGTGCGTGCACGAACTCCACCGACTGCACGAACATGCCACCGGAGCCACAACACGGGTCGTACACGCGGCCCGTATACGGAGCCAGCATCTCGACCAACACGCGGACCACACATCGCGGTGTGTAGAACTGCCCACCCTTCTTTCCCTCCGCGCTGGCAAACTGGGTAAGAAAGTACTCATAGACCCTTCCCAGGATGTCCTTCGACCGGCTCGTCTCGTCGCCAAGGCCGATATCACTCACCAGGTCGATGAGTTGCCCGAGCCGTTGCTTGTCCAGCGCGGGGCGCGCATATTCCTTGGGTAGCACACCTTTCAAGGACGGGTTGTCCCGCTCGATCGCAAGCATGGCATCATCAACTATCTTACCTATCGCCGGCTGTTTCGCGTTGGCCTTCAAGGTGGACCAGCGCGCCTCCTTCGGCACCCAGAAAACATTGATGGCACGATACTCATCCGGATCCTCCGGGTCCGCACCCTCCGCAGCCTCAGCTTCCAACCTGGAGTGCTGCTCCTCGAATGCGTCGGAGATGTACTTCAGGAAGATGAGTCCGAGCACCACATGCTTGTACTCGGCAGCGTCCATGTTGGAGCGGAGCGCGTCCGCGGCCAGCCACAGCTGTTTCTCAAAGCCGAGCGTCGCGCCGTTGTTCTGTTTCGCCATGTACTAGCCTCTCTTCAAATTACATCCGTACCAGCACAGAGTGACAACTGTGTGTCACAAGCCGAGGTGCGAAAGCAAATCGAACGGTGAATCGCGGTCAGACAGCAGGGCTCCATAGCGCTGTTCGTCATCCAACGCTCGTGGCGGTTGCCTTCTTCAGCCAACATATCACGGGCCGTCCAACCACACGCCCACGAGGAGACTCCAGAAGGTGAGCGGAGTATCCCCGGGGAGCAGGGTCCAGTTGGTACTCTAGGAGCCTGTCCGAGTAATAGCTTTGGGCACGTATGGAAGGTATAATTGGGGCAAAGCTGAGCGAGGGGGAGACGCGTGAGCAAGACGTTCCGTCCATACGAGCCCGGGCAGATGTTTCTCATGCCGGCATTGCTGCA
>JAUVZB010000085.1 GCA_030602785.1 Dehalococcoidia bacterium | reverse complement strand
TGGGGCGGAAGTAAGGCGAGGGTGCAACGAAGTGCTTGCGGAGGGCAAGCACAGGTTGCACCTGGGATGAGGAGTGAGGAGAGGGGTCGCCGCACGGGGACCACGGCGGGCTGCTAAGTGGGGAAGGTAGGCATAAGGGAGGGCTGAGACCGACGGGGCCGCCCCAACCCCCCGACTAATAACCCCCCAGGAAGGGGGTATTAGCACCCCAAGCGGCGGCCCTAATGTGGTGAAGTGGGGGTGTACGAGGGGGACCTGGGGTCGTCCGAGTAATCGAACTCCGAGTAGTCGCAGAACGGGCATATCCACTCCCGGGTGTCGAAGTCGAAGTCCATGTCGGAGAAGCAAACGGGGCACGTCATTTGAAAAGCCTCGGGGCGTTGCTGACCTCGGGGGGCGGGAGCGAGAGGGTCACATGCTCACCGTAGTCGAAGCAATCGCAGGGCTCCTCATAGTCGTTGAACCACTCCTCTTGCTCGTTTTGAGACCAGAAGCCAAGCTGCTTTTCGTAGGCAAACTCAGAGACGCCATTGATGTGCGAGTCAGTGATGCTTTCGGGCTGCCAGTGTATCGTGCCCTTGCGTGTGAGAGGTGGGGGCTGCGGTGGCTTAGGCCATGCACGGGAGAAACAGGCTGCCTTGCCGTAGGGGGGCAACTGATCGTGCTTGGTCACGTAGTCGGAGAGGTCCTGGCGGGACTTGGCGGCCTCCACACCTATGCCCTCCCCCACACGTTTGACCCACACGACCCGGCCGCCGCCGACACGCTTCCAGGCTGTGACTAGGTTCGTCCAGTGTAAATAGCTCCAGGGGGCGAACACAACGTTCACGTGAAGGCGGCCCTGGCGGGTGAGTTCCCATGTAGAAGCGTACTCCACCCGTTCCGGTTGGTGGCGCCGGACCCAGGCTATGAAGCGAGTCACGGCCTTTACGGCCTGGTCTTTGGTGACATCCTCAGCCCAGGTCCCGACGAACCACGTTGCGCCCAGGGGACCGGCGAGCTGCTCGACACCGTGGGCGATGCGGTAGGCTACCTTGGCTCGGCGTTTAGGGCCACAGACTAAACAGCTCCTTTTCTTGCAGGGGTGGTAAGCCCACCGGGTGTTGCCGTGGTCGGCGCAGATCCCCCTGAACCATGAGCCGTTTGGGCACTGTTCGGATCGGTCTACCTCGTGAGTTACGCTAGTACCTGCAAGTGAAGGGGTCGCAGCTTGAGGCGTGGAAGGCTCGACGGTGCCAGGTGGGGCTAAGTAGTGACCTTGAAGGGCGAGGGGGTCAGCAGAGGTGGTCATGGTTGCCCACCGTGGGCGGGCAGGCTGAGGAGGTGGCACACTTTCCGCGTTGGGCCCAAAGGGTCTTCCTTCCTGACGGCCACCGGCTCGAGGTCTCCCCTTCGGGGCGGACTGGCGCTCGAGTCGGTGTGTGCAACCGTTGCTCTATCCTCCAGCCCGCCTGTTGATGGTAAGCGAGGTTACCGAGGGGTGTCAAGTCCTGTTACCGGCCTGGAGACCTGGGCGAAAGGGTGTACTCGAGGTCCTTGAGGCCTTCGCTGGATGCGAGGACGGCTGCATTGAGCATGTCCACGCTATCGGAGAGGGAGACGAAAGAGCACTCTTCGGTGCGGGAGTTCCAGAGGGCACAATCCTCGGCCTGGCAGGCACCGTGGCTAACGACCTGGTCGGCGGCCACGGACCGGGCAATGGTTATGAAGGGACAGGATTTCATAGGTCCTCCTTTCTAAAAAGTGATGGTCCTTAATTCTCAAGGGGTAATGAGCTTGGCGGGCTTGTGGTCCTGGACCCAGTTGGCCAGGTCGCGGTAGGTGCCGGGAAAGAGCTTCCGGAGGCACGGGAGGCAGAAGAAGGTCGCACTTTCGAGCCTGATGACTATGAGGCCACGAGAGTGACACCTATGGCACTCAGCATGGCGGTTGGGCTGGAGCATCCGCTGGACCTGGGGCATGTTGGTTTCTCCTTTCACAGGCGTTCAAGAGACTGGACTTCCGCCTTAGCGGAGCAGGAAGAGCGGCGAGGTGCGAAGTGTCAAGGCCGAAGTGGCAACTTAGTTGCCGCAAGCCTGCCGAAGGAAGGTTGCCTTTACACGAGGTCGCACCTGCCGCCTTAAGTGTGTGGATGCGGAAGGCCGCTCAGTTTGTGGTGTAGATTCTGTAAGTGAGGGTGAGCACACCGCCGTTGGGCACCTCGTAGGTGGGGGAAGGCAGGTCGCGGATACAGAGGAAGTTGTAGACGCCTGAGTAGGAAGTCAAGCCGACCTCCTTGACGGTGATGGTGTTCCCGCTGTTGTTGGTGAAGGTGCGAGTAATGTCGCAACGGACGTCGTTGCCTACGACTGCGATGGCGTTGATTACGGTAGCTGCAAAGTCCATCTCGCCCGCTCCGGCACCGTGCTCAATGGGGACTCCGAGCGCGTGATCGTCCACGGCTTCGGCGGTGTCGTCGGTGCCGATCTGCGGGCCCCAGACCCAGACGCCTGCACCGGCGTTGAAGGCGATGCGTTGTAGGGCGGCGTCCCAATCCACGGTTCTGAGGGTGTTGAGGATGTCCCTGACGTTGGCCTCGTCGGCCTGATTGAACTGTGCGCGTAGAAGTTGGATGAACTGTTGGACGAAGGAATGAGAGGGCCTGAACCCACGATTCCTGAACGTTCGGCCTGGAGATCTCAACTCCAGCTTGTAGGCAGCTTTGAAGGACGTCATGTTACTACTCCTGTGTAGGATGCCTTGATGGGTGCAGGTTCGATATGCCAGGGGGATTGCACGACCTCGAAGGATGCCTTGACGGGTGGGGGTGTGGGCGCTGGTGTGGTGGCGGATGCCGCGCTGATAGCGGCTTCCGCTTGGTGCCAAGGCGATAGTTCGCTGAAGAGCTGGGCCGCCATGGGGTAGGGAATGGTCGTGGTGACAGGGGTGGCCGAGCGATGGATAGGTGCTGCCAAAATAGGTTTGAGGTGGAGGTGCAGGATGGGGTATGCAGCGATGGGCGCTGCAGCAGGGGTTGGTTGGCGTGTGGTGCTGAAGAGGGGTGAGCTGGAGGGGGAAGGGCGACCGGCGACGGTCCCGTTGAAGTGCCAAACACGGTACTCGAGGATGGGCCAGCCTGGAAGGATGAAGGTGTGGGACATAGTGTCGCCTTCTTCCCTCTGGTCCTGGAGGGTGTATTGAACGAAGCAATAGTAGGGCCAAGCCAGGAAGAGACGGCCGCGTTTAAGCTCGGCGTGCATGTGCATACGCCAGGGGATGGTTGACCATTGCATGGTGAGGGTGACCGGCCGGTCAGTGCGACAAGTGATGTAGCCTGCGCTCGGGAAGAAGCGAACGGCGTGCTCGATGGTGGTCCATCTAAGTTGGTCTACCACGGTAGTACAGACTAACGAAGAGGTCTTTGCCTGTCAACGAGGTGCCCGCAGCCTGGGTGATGTATGCCTGTTTGATGTCTTCGGGCAAGGTGTGGTAGAGCTGATTGAGGTACTTGAATGTCTGCTGGTTAGCCGCCTCGGCTGGTGTGGGTTCCCGGTCCGGCCAGTGGGGCCAGGAGCGGACGCATACGATGCCCTTCCAATAGTAGAAGTCCAGCTTGCCTTTGAGGCTGTCGATTATGGACTGCTGGGGCATGACCTTGAGGGTAGCTATGGCGCACCTCTCAACGTTGGCAAGCTACAAAGGGGGGATGCATGAGTGGTTGTGGATGTCCAGGTGTTCACCGTTCCCAAGGGCCCTGTCGAACACCATGACGTCGTGGATTTTGCCCTCGAAAGGGAAGGAAGTGCCGTCGCCGTGTATTGCCAGGCGTGTGAGGACCGTGGCGGATGTGGGGTCGATGTGTGGAACGGGAGTCTCGGAGTCCAGGACACCGTTGATGTAGACCCTGGCGGTGGGACCGGCGCGCGAAAAACCAACGGTGTACCAGGTGTCGTCAACGATTGAGCCAAGGCTGGAGCGTGTCTGCTGCCAGGCACCGGGCTGGTAGGTGTAGAAGACTAGGCGGCCTGTGACTGAAGCTCGCAGCTCCCATCCAAAGACGTTCCCGGTGCCGCGGGAGACGATAGAGATGCCGGTTGCGACGTTCTCGGGGCGACTCCTGGCGACCACGGAAAAGGACTGTGTGGTGTAGTTGAGCTTGGGAGTGTTGCTCCATGTGTAGTCGTTGATGCCATCAAACCATAAAGCCTGGCCAGGGTTCCCACAGCGGTCGGTGGTCCAGACGCCGTTGATGTTCATAGCGTTGTACGCATTGAGAGAGTAGTCATAGAGCCTGGTGCCCTGACCTTCGACGACGGGCCACCAGAGGGCGATGTCGAGGGCGTCCTGGAGGTATTGACGGAGCAAGAGGTTGTAGCCAGTCATGTTGTCTGGACGTGCAGCTGTGAGCAAGGCAGCCTTCTCTTCGGCTGTGAGGACGTGCCAGTAAGTCTTGGCGTGGAAGTACCGGACGCGCTGTGCAAGCTGCGCAGCTGAACGCGCGTCGGGGTGGTCGGTGAGGGTAGAGACGACGTGTTGACGGGCAGACTCGCGGAAGGTGAGGACCTTCCCCACACTTCCGCGGGCCTGGAAGCTGAACAGTGGTGCTTTGGCTTTTGCCACGGGATCTCCTGGAGTCGAGGGTTTAGGAGGTCTTGACGTGGTAGATACCGGAACGCTGTTCCCAGGTGCCGGTGACCTGTTCTTCGATCTTGACGTAGTAGTCGGTGCCTGACTCACCGGACGCCCAGGTGAGGGAGTACGTATCGTCGGTGTCGTCGACCAGGTCCACGCGGGTGGGGAAGTGCGTCCTGGAGGTGCCGATCACGCAGGTGAAGTACCGGCCTGCAATCGAGTCCTCGATGTCCACGTCGAAGCCGTCCACGGTGGGGACAGCGACCCGGACGTCGCTCACACGGCCATACGGCTTACCTCTGATGAGCTGGTCGATGTACATGCGGATGAACCCGTTGAATCCGGACATGATGTCGGCCAAGGTCCCGGCCCATCGGTTCCACGCGACCCGGTCGGCATCGGTGAAAGCGAGGCTATGCCAGGCATCCACAGCGCCCGTCATGTGGGCACGTTGGGCTTGCTGTGGGGCGCTCCTGGGGTTGGCGGGCACGACGTACTCGCGCACCGCATCGATGCCCTTCCACGGGAAGAAGACGAGCGAGCCAGCGATCTTGCCGGATGCGCCGAAGCTCATGAGAGGTGCTTTTAGTTTTGCCATAGAGGTGCCTCCTCAAAGTTGGGTGTTTAGATCCTAACAGCCAGGATTGAGGGGGGTCAAGCCGCCAGAAGGCAGGAGAGGGCGTGTAATGAGACGGAGGGCCCTGGGACGGGCTGGGGTGCCTTGCAAATGCAACGGCCGGTCTCGAGGAGGGGGTGTCCGTGGCGTTTAGGGGCATCGGGGGTCGTGCGGGGCCCACCCCCACCGCGGCGACGGATTACGACCCGGGCTCGCGGATCCCGACGGCGGGGCGGGGGCCGTGAAGATCTGACCGGCGGGCAGGTTGTGGTCGCG
>JAUVZB010000030.1 GCA_030602785.1 Dehalococcoidia bacterium | reverse complement strand
GGCTTCCGGCGCTTCGCGTTCCGTGGCGCGGGCAAGGTCCGCGATGAGTGGCTACTGATCTGCCTGACGCATAACCTGCTGAAGCTGTTCCGGTCGGGATGGACACCACAGGTGGCCTGAGGCCCTTGGAGGAGCAATCCGGCCACGGCTGTGCATGCCGAGGCTCTCCATGTGAACTCGCGCCCATTAGGAAACCCGAGAACCACCACATCCCTATGCTGTGACATGAGTGCCGGCGTCGTTTCTCCGACAGGCTCCTAGACAACCACGGGCAGCGCGGTCGCAACCACATCACACGCACGTAGCTATCAGGTCCAGCTGACAGCACAGGCGGCGTCAGGCGCCTCCAGCTGTTCTTTCCTTGCGTGTCCCCTGCGTGAGGAATACAATAGCCGGCAGTCATGGAAGCAACCCCCGCTGCCTTTCTCTCCACCTCGCACTCCACGTACAGATACCGTCGCGGCCAGCTTCCGGGAGCAGCGCCATGAGCGACCACAGCGTCGCATCGGGCCTCGAGAAGTTCCGCTCCGCGTGGAAGCCTTATGTCCTGCAGAGCCTCGTAGCGGGACTCACCACCTTCATGATTCTCCTCTTCCTCACTCTCGAGCACGCGGTGGTGATTGCGGCCCTCGGCGCGAGCGCATTCATCGTCTTCGGGCGCCCCTACGACCTGACCGCTCGACCGCAGAACCTCATCGGAGGGCACGTGGTCGGCTTCGCTGTCGGCTCGCTGTGCGCCGTTATCCCGCACCTTACGACTGTCAGCACGCTCGCGTGCTACGGTCTATCCGTCGGACTCTCGATATTCATAATGGCGATTCTCAACATGCAGCACCCCCCGGCAGCCGGGACCGCCCTCGGCATGTCCATCCGCGGCTGCTCCGAGGAAGCCTTCGCCGCCGTGCTCACAATCACCCTTGTGCTGGCAATCGTGCACTTCGTCCTGAAACCACGACTTCGCAACCTGTTCTAGATGAGAATACTCGCGTTCGAAACCTCCTGTGACGAGACCGCTGCTGCCGTGGTTGAGGACGGCACGCGCATCCTCTCCAACATCGTCGCCTCACAGATCGACATTCACCGTCGCTATGGAGGAATCGTGCCCGAGGTCGCCTCCCGGCAACATGTCCTCTCCATCGTGCCCGTCTACCAGGAGGCCCTCGACAGCTCCGGGCTCTCACTGGGCGACATCGACAGGGTTGCGGTCACACACGGCCCGGGGCTGGCGGGCTCCCTCCTGGTGGGGGTGAACTTCGCCAAGGCGCTGGCCGCCAGCCGTGGTCTACCCCTCTTCGGAGTCAATCACATGGAGGCACACGTCTACGCGAACTGGCTTGCCTTTCCCACACCTCCCGAGGACGACTCCCGATTCCCGGCCCTCTGCCTCATCGTCTCGGGAGGCCACACCGAGTTGCAGCTTATGAGGGCCCACGGCCACTACCAGTTGCTTGGCCGGACGCGCGACGACGCCGCCGGTGAGGCCTTCGACAAGGCAGCAAGGCTCCTCGACCTGGGCTATCCCGGCGGTCCTGTTATTGAGAAGGCGGCGCTTCAGGCCACAGACAGGCTTTCTCTACCCCGCGCGTGGCTCCCGGGCACGTGTGATTTCAGCTTCAGCGGAGTCAAGACGGCGCTCTGGCATCTGATAAACAGGGAGGAACTGCTCAACCAGCCCAACCTCGCTGCAAATGCAGCGGCAAGCTTTCAGGATGCGGTCGTAGATGTGCTCGTCGGCAAGACACTCAGAGCGGCGGAGGACTTCGGCGCCACCTGCATACTGCTCAGCGGCGGAGTCGCGGCAAACAGCAGCCTGCGCGACAGACTGTCACAGGACTCGCCGATTGACGTGTTCATCCCACCGAGGTCTTTCTGCACCGACAACGCCGCAATGGTCGCCGCCTGCAGCTACTTCAGCGGTGGCCCGGCAAGCCCCGGCGGACCGGGCCTGGACGTAGAACCCGGCCTGTCCCTGTAGCGAGACGTCCCGGCACGGAACGATTCAGGAGATGCGGCTCAAAGGCCCTTCACGAAGTTCGAGATTCGGTCGAGCGCCTTCAGGACGTTCTCCCGCGACGTCGTGTAGGCAAGCCGCAGGTAGCCCCTGCCCTGTTCGCCGAACACCGACCCCGCGAGTGTGGCCACTCCTGCTTCTTCAAGGAGCCGATCCGCGAGTTCCGTATCGTCCATTCCCAGGCCGGTAACATTCGGGAAGGCGTAGAAGGCTCCCTCAGGCATGTGGCAGGTCAATCCCGGTATGTCGTTCAGTCCGTCGACAAGCGTATCCCGGCGCGCCCTGAACTCCTCAACCATCTCCGCGATGCTGTCCTGGGGACCGCGTAGCGCGTCGACGGCGGCGTACTGGACGAACGTGTTCGAGCACGACACGCTGTTGGCGATAAGCCTGGTGAACGCGTCCACGAGGCTCGGGGGCAGTATGGCGTAGCCAAGTCGCCACCCGGTCATGCGGTAGGTCTTTGAGAACCCGCTCATGACAATGGAGCGGTCTCGCAGGCGCGGAAACTCGATAACGCTCCTCGGTTTGGCGCCGTAGTAGATCTCTTCGTATGTCTCATCGGCGAGCACCATGAGGTCATGTCCAACGGCGAGGTCGGCGATGGCCTCGAAGTCCGAGTCGTCGAGTACCGCGCCGGTCGGGTTGTGCGGCCAGTTCAGTGTGAGCAATCTCGTCCGCGGGGTGATGGCGGCCTCGAGCGCCTCAAGGTCAAGCTTGAAGCCGTTCTCTCCGCGCAGCGGCACCGGTACGGCCCTGGCCCCTGCGAAGGTGATGACTGACGGGAACGCAGCAAATGCCGGGTCGAAGTAGATGCCTTCATCACCCTTATCCAGAGCCATCAGCGCACCGTAGAACAGGATGGGTCTGAGTCCCGGGGTGACGACCACGTCGGCAGAGTCGACCGTGACATCCCGCACCCTCGACACCTTGTCGGCAATCGCCTCACGCAGTTCCAGTACACCCTGGGAGTCGCAGTAGTGTGTCTGGCCGGCATCAAGGGCCTTCTTTGCTGCAACGCTGATGTGCTCAGGGGTAGCGAAATCAGGTTCCCCAATCTCGAGATGCACGACTTCTCGCCCGCTGGCTTCGAGTCCACGGGCCCTCAAGAACATGCGGATTGCGGGTTCCGACGGCAGATGCTTCACTTGGGACGTGATGCCCATACGTGCTCCCCTCCCCCTCTTCGGGCATCCCTCGCACGGCGGTCGCGTGTTTCTCGACACTACCGCGGGACTCCTCCCCGGAAGGGGCTGACAGTGCTTCACCAGCCTTCACAATTGCGCTTCGCGCCAGAGGGGGCGTGATGAGCTCGTTTATGATAGCAGACGCAGGCGCGGCACTCACGCGCCGCAGGAACAGGCAGTCACCTCGAGGCTCCCCGCAGTAGCCAGGTGCGCCTATGAACTGTCACGCATGCCACAGCTGGCGATGTAGTACGCCGCAATGACGCCCTTCGGTGAGAGTTCACCAACGATCTCACCCCCCTCGACAACCGCCAACCGCCGGATATCTCTCTCGCGCAGCAGTTCCAGGGCCTCCTCGACCTTCGTCGCAGGGCCGCAACTGACCACGGGTCTGCTCATGACCTCCTCTGCTGTCCTGAGCTGCCCGAGATAGAGCGACCTGGGCTTGATTACGCCCGTGGCGTACTCGCCCTCTGGTATGGGGCTCAAGAGGTCCATGAACTGGTGCACGGTCACAATCCCAAGCACGACACGGCTACCCCGCTCCTCAACAACCCACAGGTGGCTGGCGCGCCGCAGCATGCGAGCCACCTGGCACACACCCGCGCCTTTCTCGATAACGGGCAGTTCGGTGTTCATGACTTCACTGACTGCCACATCTCCGAATCGAAGCTCACTCATTTTCACATTCCTCCCGCAACTGCGGCAGCGTGCTCATCCACCAACCTCAGCTTCAGAGTCTATCACCGCCGCAGCGCGCCGTCATGCCCGCTCGTCACTGCCCCGAGGCTCCGCGACAGGCCAATGCCTACGACTCCCGTGGATGACCCTCTCCCGCCTTCATGATGGCAAAGCGTGTCAAAGGAGGGGCAACGAGTTCGTTCACTATAGTCGACGCCAGGACCGCATTGAGCAACAGCTCACCGAAGCTCGGAAACTCCACGGCCGCAAGCAGGGCCAGGCCGACTGTCACGCCCGCCTTGGGAAGAAGCGCGAGCCCGAGGTAGCGCTTCACGGCGGCAGGCGCCGCCGCTATCGTCGCCCCCAGCACGGTGCCCCCGTACTTGCCCGTGCACCTGGAAACAACGATGAGCAGCGCCAGAAGGCCGGCTGTGCTGAGAACACCCAGGTCGAAGTGCAGTCCCGCCAGAACAAAGAACAGCGTGAACAGTATTGTCTCCATCTCGCCCAGGACGCTGGGCTCGTCCGTGCGCCGAAGCACGTTGACCACAACGAACCCGAGCATCATGTTGGCCATGATGAGCGACAAGCCAAGCTTGATGGCAAGGCCGGAGCACAGCATCACGGTGCCGAATACGAGGGCCAACCGCCCCTCACGTGACCTCACAAGCCGTCCGACATACACCGGCCCTGCTGCCATCAGCAGGCCCAGGCCAACCGACCCGAGTATCTCCAGCGTGGGCACCGCGACCATGTTGTAGAGCGAGAAGCCGCCATCCATGGCGACCAGTGGAGTGCACACCCCCACCGCGACGGCGAACGCGACGACGGCCACTCCGTCGTCCAGCGCCACAACGGCCAGCAGGGTCGTAGTCAGTGGCCCCTTGGCCCGCAGCTCCCTGACCACAGCCATCGTCGCAGCCGGCGCAGTGGCGGAAGAGATGGCCCCCACTATCAGGGCCAGGGGAAAGGAGAATTGCCAAAAAGGAGCCTCCGGGTACATAGCGCCCACGGCAAGCACCACGGCTGCGGTGACGAGTATGGCCGCCCCGAGGCTCTGCAGGACAGTGATCCAGGCCACACTCTTGCCCAATCCTCGCAGCGAATCGAGCCTGAGGCTGCCGCCGATGAGATAGGCAACGACGCCCAGGGTGATGCTTGTGATTATGTCCAGGTCGGCGATGATCCCTGCCGGAATCACGCCGCCGACGGACGGACCGAGCAACACCCCCACAATGATGTAGCCGGTGATGCTCGGGAGTCCCACCTTCCGCGAGGCCAGGCTGGCAACAAACCCGGCGCCAAGTATGATGCCCAGGGCCAATATCAAATTCATAAGCAAACGCGCCGCGTGAACTCGCGGCCCTTCTCAACACGAGGCAGTTCGGTGTTCATGGCTTCAGTAACTACCGCGTCACCGGAACGACTTTCTCTCATTTTCAGATTGCTGCCGCAGCAGCGCCAGCGCACCCGTACATCGACCTCTAGTTCCAGGTGCATCAGCGCCGCGGTGCACTATCACGCCTGCGCGTCACGGCCCAAGGGAACCCGGGGGCGAAGCTGATACCTACGATTCCCTTGGATGAGCCTCTCCCGCCCTCATGATGGCAAAGCGTGTCAAAGGAGGAGCAGCGAGCTCGTTCACTATGGTCGACGCCAGGACCGCATTGAGCAGCAGCTCACCGAAGCTCGGAAACTCCACGGCCGCAAGCAGGGCCAGGCCGACTGTCACGCCTGCCTTGGGAAGAAGCGCGAGCCCAAGGTAGCGCTTGACAGCGACAGGCGCCGCCGCTATCGTCGCCCCGAGCGCGGCGCCTCCGTACTTGCCCGCGCACCTGGAAACAACGATGAGCAGCGCCAGCAGGCCGGCTGCCCTGAGAACAGCCAGATCAAAGTGCAGTCCCGCCAGAACAAAGAACAGCGTGAACAGTATTGTCTCCATCTCGCCCAGGACGCTGGGCTCTTCCGTGCGCCGCGATACGTTGACCACAACGAACCCGAGCATCATGTTGGCCATGATGAGCGACAGGCCAAGCTTGATGGCGAGACCGGAGCACAGCATCACGGTCCCAAACACGAGGGCCAACCGTCCCTCACGTGACCTCACAAGCCGGCCGACATACACCGGCCCGGCTGCCATCAGCAGCCCCAGGCCAACTGACCCGAGTATCTCCAGCAGGGGAACTGCGACCATGTTGTAGAACGAAAAGCCGCCATCCATGGCGACCAGTGGAGTGCACACCCCCACCGCGACGGCGAACGCGACGACGGCCACTCCGTCGTCCAGCGCCACAACGGCCAGCAGGGTCGTCGTCAGTGGCCCCTTGGCCCGCAGTTCCCTGACCACAGCCATCGTCGCAGCCGGTGCAGTAGCGGAAGAGATGGCCCCCACTATCAGGGCCAGGGGAAAGGAGAACTGCCAGAAGGGAGCCTCCGGGTACATAGCGCCCACGGCAAGCACCACGGCTGCGGTGACGAGTATCGCCGCCCCGAGGCTCTGCAGGACAGTGATCCAGGCTACGCTCTTGCCCAATCCTCGCAGCGACTCCAATCTGAGGCTGCCGCCGATGAGGTAGGCAACGACGCCAAGCGTGATGCTCGTGATTATGTCCAAGTCGGCAATAGTCCCTGCCGAAATCACCCCTCCGACGGACGGACCGAGCAGCACTCCAACGATGATGTAGCCGGTGATACTGGGGAGTCCCACCTTCCGCGAGACCAGGCTACCAGCAAACCCGCCGCCAAGTATGATGCCCAGGGCCAGTATCAGATTCATAAGCAGATCCACCGCGCGAACCCGCTACCCCTTCCGGGCAGCATAATCTCCTCGATTCCTTCGTTACGAGAGCGACGCGCGCTGACCCGGCTGTTTTCAGAAGTCACGCCGCTACATCCACACTGCGCGCGCCATACGGAAGCGCACCGGGAACTCGCTTCCATGCTCCAGAAGACAGGCTGCAGGCGAAGCACGAACACAACTCTAATCCCGACTTAGCCATTAGCGCAAGGCGCGCGCGACCTCCGCCGGCAACCTGTCTCTTGAGGCCACCGGGGTGGTGCGTGGTCCAACCAGCCAACACACGCATGCCACATCGTCACCGGGCTACCCGGAGGCCTTGTCGGCTGAACCTGGCTGCCAGTCACCCGGGCGAATGAAACTGGAACAGGTCAGGCGTGGTTCCAGGCAGCCACGCCAGCCGCTTCCGTGGACGCTATCACGCCACTCGCCTGCTGACCGAACGGGCAGGCGAAGCAAAGTCCCTCGCGGCAGTACCGCGTGAGCACATGCAGCAGTCCCTGTTCGACAGCGGCAGAGATGCTTGTGCGACCCAGTCCGAGTTGCCGCCTCATATGCCTCGTCAGGGCATTTGAATGCGGAGCCGGGTACCGGCAGAACAGCTCCAGGATCGCCCGCTTCAGCGTTGCGTCGGAGAGTACACACGCCCGCGCATACAGACACGTCACCAGTGCATTCACCACAAGCCCTCTCGCCTTTGAAAGGCCCAGCAGGTCCGAATCCCTGGTCGTGAGGCCGAAATCGTAGTGCGTGCGCCAGTAGCAATCGCCCTGCACAATCAGCTGCCGTTCGAGCGACAGAGGCGAGGGACCGGCGCGGAGGAAGCACCTCCGGGCCACGGCCTCTCCCGCCTCCCCAAGCGCCGGAAGCCGGGGGAACAGGTCTGCGAATGCCACGACGCGTCGCGCGGGGGAATTGTTCGGGTATACGCCGTGCAATCTCCATGCCAACGGGTCCATTCCGGCCGGCTGTGAGGGCATCCCGCGCCACAGACTCTCCCACACCGGCACGTCACCGGGCACCGGGAGACCCGCGCGTCTTCGCTGGCTCGGCAGCAACCCTGCCATGCCCACCATACGGGCTCTCCGTCCCTCGACGCTGTCCCCCAGCAAGGCCGACCGCACTTCACCCGCACATGCTCGTCGCCCCAGCTCTTCAAAGGTATCCGCATTCGAGGAATAGCCCAGAGCCCTTGAGATGCGCCGGCCCAGAACCTGCTCCACAGTGCCACTGAGCAGCTCTTCTTCGAGAGGCGCGGCTCTTGACCGCAGGCGCTCAATACCGGCAGCCCTGAGAACCGCGAGAGCGGCCTCGATGTCTCTGTTCGCGACATCAACACAGGGCAGTCCAATCCCGGAGCGAATGTGCCCCGCGCGCCCCAGGACCATCACGGGTACGGTCCGGCCGTCGCTCAGCCGGGTCCGGCTTGCCCCTCTCGTGGACCCGACAGCGTGTAACACCAGGGCACAATAGGCGGGATCGGTATCGTGGCCGTGTCTGTGCCAGTCCTCCTCCCGCACATGTATCTCAACATCACCCCTCACTATCTGCGAGTCTCCGAATACAAGCACCGCGCCCTTGAAGTCAGGTCCTCCGCCTCCGACGCACAGGCCCGGATGGAGCACCTGAATCCGCTCGCCCTCCTCGCTGGTCATCCTCTCACCGGCGATCCGGCTCCAGAGCAGCGTCAACTCGCTCTCCGGCATCGTTATCCGTTTCCGTGTAGCCATGGTCAAAAAAGGGGGGGTCAACTCAGTCCGGGCTTCTCAGTGCCGTACTCGAATCGGCTTCGCTCGGCGACCATCCGCAGTAGCGTGACGGACGTTCCCCTCGGCTCGTACTGGCCGGTCTCCCATTCGCTGACCGTCTGCTGACGGATTCCCAGATGCTCGGCCATTCCCACCTGGGTCAGCCCCAGATGCTGCCTCAGTGCCCTGATGCGTATGCGATTCCACTGAGCGTTCGTCATCGCGCTTATGCACAGTCTATACACGGTGCAGTGTAGAAATCAAGAGATGAAGCGGCGACTGAGATGAAGCGGCGACTTGCAGCCCTGCGCACTTGTGCTATACTTCTTAGCAGTCTTAGCAGTCGAGTGCTAACCCGACTAGAGCAAAGGAGGCATTATGGCCACACTCGTACCCCTTGGAGACAGAGTCGTCATCAAGCCGGCTCCCAAAGAAGAGGTCAGCAAGGGAGGAATCGTTCTTCCTGATACCGTGAAAGAGAAACCCCAGGAGGGTGAAATCATCGCGGTTGGACCCGGAAAGCTCACGGATGACGGCAAAAGGCTGCCGATGGACGTGAAAGTCGGTGACAAGGTCATCTACTCCAAGTACGCAGGCACAGAGTTCAAGGACAATGAGGACGACCTCGTCATCATGCGCGAGAGCGACATCCTCGCCAAGAAATCATAATCAGGAGGAAATGTAATGGCTAAGCAAGTACTCTTCGGCGAAGAGGCACGCAAGAAGCTCAAGACAGGCATCGACACGCTGGCCGATGCAATCCGTGTGACACTTGGGCCGCGCGGTCGCCCTGTCGCCCTCGACAAGAAATTCGGCCCGCCTACCGTCATCAACGATGGCGTGGCAATCGCGAAGGAGATTGAACTACCCGATCCCTTCGAGAACATGGGCGCCCAGCTCGTGAAGGAAGCATCAACCAAGACAAACGACCAGTGCGGTGATGGCACCAGCACGTCGGTCATACTGGCACAGGCCATCGTGAACGAAGGTTTCAAGAACATCGCGGCAGGGGCCGACTCACAGTCCCTCAAGAGGGGCATCGAGCACGGTGTTGCAGCCGTTGTCGCTGAACTCAAGAGCGTCGCCATTCCTGTGAAGGGCAAGGAACAGGTGGCCCAGGTTGCCGCACTGTCCGCAGTGGACAATGAGATCGGCGACCTCATCGCAGATGTCATGGAGAAGGTCGGCAAGGACGGCGTCATAACCGTCGAGGAAGGCAAGGGACTGGAGTTCGAGACCGAGTTCGTCGAGGGCATGAAGTTCGACCGCGGCTACATCAGCCCCTACTTCATCAACAACGCCGAGCTGATGCGCGTCGAACTCGAGGACCCATACATCCTCATCACGGACAAGAAGATCTCGGCGCTCAATGACATTCTTCCGACGCTCGAAAAGATGGTCCAGACAACCAAGAACATCGTCCTCATTGCGGAGGACATCGATGGTGAGCCTCTCGCGACGCTCGTCGTCAACAAGCTGAGGGGCACCCTCAGTCCACTCGCTGTGAAGGCGCCGGGCTTCGGCGATCGCCGCAAGGCCATGCTGCAGGACATCGCAG
The DNA here is from genome assembly GCA_030602785.1 of Dehalococcoidia bacterium. Taxonomy (GTDB): domain Bacteria; phylum Chloroflexota; class Dehalococcoidia; order GIF9; family AB-539-J10; genus SKVJ01. Next base: position 17,759 of record JAUVZB010000030.1, on the reverse strand, counting down.
CCATCACCGGCGGCAAGGTCATCTCAGAGGAAGTCGGCCGCAAGCTCGACTCCGTCACGCTTGAGGACCTCGGACGTGCCCGCAAGGTTGTCGCCGACAAGGACAACACGACGCTTGTTGAGGGCAAGGGCAAGGCAGAGGACATCGAGGCACGCATCAAGCAGATACGCGCCGAGATTGACTCCAGCACCTCCGACTATGACAAGGAGAAGCTGCAGGAGCGACTCGCCAAACTGGCCGGCGGCGTGGCTGTCATCAAGGTCGGCGCAGGCACGGAGGTTGAACTCAAAGAGAAGAAGCACAGGGTAGAGGACGCGCTCAACGCCACCAGGGCAGCCGTCGAGGAAGGCATCCTGCCCGGCGGTGGAGTATCTCTACTCGCCGCTACAAAGGTCCTCGACAAGCTGGACCTTTCCGGCGACGAGGCGACCGGCCTTGCGATACTGAGGCGCGCTCTCGAAGAGCCGATGCGCTGTATCGCGGCCAACAGCGGCAGGGAATCATCCGTCATCGTCAACCACGTCAAGAACAGCCCGCAGGGCGTGGGCTATGATGCGATGAAGGACGAGCTCGACATCAACATGGTTGAGCGAGGCATCGTCGACCCGTTGAAGGTTGCTCGCTCCGCGCTCCAGAACGCAGCCAGCATCGCCAACATGATTCTCACCACCGAGAGTCTTATTACGGACATCCCCGAGAAGGACAAAGGCATGGGCATGGGCATGCCGCCCGGCGGCTACCCCGAGTACTAGACTTCTTTCCAACCGCCACACACGAAGGGCCGCGGTACCGCGGCCCTTCGTCACGTTCGGCATGGCCGCCGCTCTACAATGAGAACAGGTCGGCGGAGAGGTCTGCGGTCACAGGCCCCACGACGGCGAGACTCAGCCCATCGTTCGACAGGAACTCGCGGGCCACAGAGGCGATGTCCTCGGCAGTCACGGCTTCGATGCGCCGCGCCACCTCGTCAGCTGTGAGTATCTCGCCGTTCAACAGCTCCTGGGCGCCATGCCACAGCGCCACATTCTGCGTGTCTTCGAGGCGCAGCTCAAGCCGCCCCTTGGACAGCTCCTTCGCCCTGCGCAACTCCACCTCTCCCACCGGCTCCCGCAGTTTCGATAGCTCTTCGACCACCGCCGTGACGCACTCCTCGGCCCTGGCAGGGTCAACTCCGGCATACACGACCAACGACCCCGCAGCCACGAAGTGCTCAACATAGCTGTGGATGTCATACGCGAGTCCGCGCTTCTCACGAATCTCGGTGAACAACCGGCTGCTCATGCCACCCCCCAACACAACGTTGAGCGCATCCACCGCGAAACGCCTTTCGTCCAACCGTGACACAGCGTGGACGCCGAGACAGATATGGGCCTGCTCACCGTCACGGCGGTCAACACCAACCCGCGCCTCAACCTGACGGCCATCCGCTTTGTAGACACGGTCCGGCCGCCCCGGCACAAGGCAGCGTGAGCGCCCCGCAATCTCCTTGCAGACATCCTCGTGTGCCACATTGCCGGCGACACACACCACCGTGCTGCCCGCGCAGTACTGCCACCCCATATAGCCAAGCATGGCCGCTCGCTCTATCGACGCGACGGACTCCTTGCTGCCCGCAATGTCTCTCCCCAGCGGCTGCTCCGGCCACAGCAAACTGTCGATGAGCATGCTCACCCGTTGCTGCGGAATATCGAGACTCATGTTGATCTCCTCGATGACAACCTGCCGCTCCTTCTCAATTTCCTCCTCAACAAACAGCGAGTCGGTGGCAATGTCCAGGAGAAGGTCGATGGCAGTGATTGCATGGGCCTTCGTCACCTTCGCCCAGTAGATCGTCTCCTCTCTGCCGGTGCTGGCGTTGAGTATTCCTCCCACTCCCTCTATCTCGGCGCTGATATCCTTCGCAGTCGGGCGGCGAGTCGTGCCCTTGAAGCAGAGATGTTCGATGAAATGCGAAACGCCCGCCTCCTCCTCACGCTCAACGCATGAACCGGTTCCAACAGCAAGGGCGACGCTCACAGAGCGGGATTCAGGCATCGGGCAGGTTATGACAGTCAGACCGTTGTCGAGAATCGTGCGTTCGTACATGAGTCGACATTCTACGGACGGAGGGAGGGGCCGTCAACGCCGCGCTGCGCGGCTACAGCGGAAATACAAGAGGGGGTTCCCTGCACGACCACGGAAGTACCTAACAAACATCCCTCCTGCCGTGCAACAACCGCTCGCGGCGCCCCTGCTGTTGACGCTGCCGCCGGCGGTAGCTAGACTGTTCCACGCAGTTGCAGCCCCGGGGGCGTACTGCAGGTGGAGTGATGAGAAGCACCATGCAACGAAAAACCAAGATAGTCTGCACAATTGGTCCGGCGAGCGAGTCCTACGCCACCATCGAGAAACTCGGTCGGGCAGGCATGGACGTCGCCCGCCTGAACTTCTCCCACGGCACTTACGAAGAGCATGCCCAACGCGTCGAGAGGGTCCGTCGCGCCTCCGCCGCGCTCGGCAGACCGCTTGCAGTATTGCAGGACCTGCCCGGGCCGAAGATACGCACCGGGAAACTCAAGGCGAAGAAGGTCTGGCTCAAGGAAGGCCAGGAGATAGTCCTGACCAGTGAGGCCATCCTCGGAGACGAGCACAGGGTCTCCGTAACACTCGAGTCACTTCCCGGGGACGTGAGACAGAGGAACTCCATCTTCATCAACGACGGGACCATCCGGCTTGAGGTGCTCGACACGACGGAGACCGACATACGCTGCATCATTGTGACCGGCGGGCTGCTGACCCAGATGAAAGGCATCAATGTGCCAGGGGTCAAACTCAGCACGGAGGCCGTGACGGAAGTCGACCTTCAGCACCTTGGGTTCGGCCTTGACCACGGCATCGACTTCGTCGCCCTCTCGTTCATCCGCAATGCCGCCGATGTGGCCAGGGCCAAGGCGTTCATCCGTGCGCGAGGCGCCGATGTTCCGGTGATTGCCAAGATAGAGCGACGTGAGGCGCTCAAGAACATCGACGAGATTGTCGCAGCAGCCGACGGCATCATGGTTGCGAGGGGAGACCTCGGCGTCGAGGTGCCACTCCAGAGAGTCCCCATTGAACAGAAGACCATCGTCGCCAAGTGCAGCGCGGCAGGCAAACCAGTCATCGTTGCGACCCAGATGCTGGAATCGATGGTCTACGCACCACGCCCCACAAGGGCCGAGGCAAGTGACGTAGCCAACGCCATCTTCGATGGTGCGGATGCCGTCATGCTCTCCGAGGAGACGGCGACCGGCAGCTTCCCCGTCAAGGCTGCGGGAATGATGGCCAGCATCGCCACCGAGGCCGCGGCTGCGCTTCCATACCACAGCATTCTGTCGCAGAAGATGGAGACAGTGATTCGCCGGCCGGACGACGCCATCAGCTATGCCGCGTGCAACATCGCGGAACGACTCGGAGCCGCGGCGATACTCGCTTTCACAACCTCCGGCAGCACGGCAATGCGTGTTGCCAAGTACCGCCCCCGGTGTCCGGTGCTCGCCATCACGCCCCACGAGCGCGTCCTGAGGAGGCTGGCACTTGTCTGGGGCCTCACCCCCCACGTCGCCAGGGAATCCGCGTCCATTGAGCAGCTATTCGAGCAGGGCATCGAGGTCGTGCAGCAGGTCGGGCTGGCAGCCTCCGGCGACCTCATCGTGATGACCGCCGGAGTACCATCCGGCATCCCGGGCAACACGAACACGCTGAAAGTGCAGCGAATTCCCTAGGAGCCTGTCGCAGAAACAGTCCCCCTCGGCATTGGTACGAAGGGAGCAGTTCAGCCACGAGGCGCAGTTGATTTGAATGCGCACCAAGCCTGTCCTACGCTGTGTAGCCTCACCGTCAGTGTGGTTATTCCGACAAGCTCCTGGCATGCCGGACAACCCGAAGGAGAAGGAACATGCCAAGCGAACAAGAGCCATGGAAGTCAGAAAGCTGGTTTGTCAGCCCGTGGAACTTCGTTGACGAGGTAACGGCCGGATTCAATCCGCCGGCCAGGCTGCGAATACACGACGTCACTCTGCGCGACGGCGAGCAGCAGGCAGGCATCGTCTTCACCAGGGACGAGAAGGTGCGAATAGCCGAGAAGCTTGCCGAGGCGGGGATACATCGCATAGAGGCGGGCACTCCCGCCGTGTCACCGAACGACGAGGCCGCCATCAAGGAGATAGTGAAGCGCAAGCTTGGCCCCGAGATCTTCGTTCTCAGCCGCTGCATGATTGACGACGTCAAGCGGGCTGTCGACTGCGGCGTAGATGGCGTCACCATCGAGATACCCTCCTCGGAGCACCTCGTCGAGCATTCCTACAAGTGGCCGATGGAGAAAGCCATCGACCTCTCCATCAAGGCAACACGCTTCGCTCACGAGCAGGGGCTCTACGTGTCGTTCTTCCCGGTGGATGCCACGCGGTCCAACATCGACTGGTTCCTCAAGCTCATCGAGCGCGTCGCTGCCGAGGGGCATATGGATGCCCTCGGACTCGTGGACACGTTCGGCGTCCTGTCGCCACACGGTGCTTCATACTACACACGCACCATCCGAAAGCACATCGCCAAGCCTCTGGAGGTGCACTTCCACAACAACTTCGGAATGGCGGTCGCCAACACCATAATGTCCGTGCTTGAGGGCGGAGAAGTCATCCATTCAACGATCACCGGAATAGGCGAGGGCGGCGGCAACTGCCCCATGGAGGAGACGGTGATGGCGCTGCGCATCCTCTACGGCGTGGACGCCGGCATCAGGTATGACGTGCTTACCGAGCTCTCCGGCCTTGTGCGAACACTTGCAGGGGCTGGCCCGAACCGCCCGTTCGTCGGCGAGGACACGTACGACGTCGAGTCAGGCATGGTCGTAAGCTGGCACCGCAACAGCAGGAAGCAGTACCCGACAGAGACAGTCCCCATCCTGCCATCGCTGGTCGGCCACCGCGAACCCCGCTACGTGATGGGCAAGAAGAGCGGTATCGACTCAATCGCAATCTGGGCCGAGGCTCTGGCTATCGAGTTGGATAAGGACCAGGGCGCAGAGGTACTTCGACGCGTCAAGCAGTTGTCCCATGACTCCAAGAGACAGCTGACCGAAGCCGAGTTCAAGGAAATCGCTGACACAGTGAAGGCGGGGAACTGACAGATGCTCAAAATCGACACGGAACTACTCGGCCGCCCATTGAGAGTAGACGAGCCAATCGAGGAGCTGGGCATCAGTTCCTACGACAGGCTCCGAGAAGCCGTCAAGGCCGGGGACGCCGGGACGGCGCTCGCACTCATCGACTACGTCCAGATAGAGGGCAAGGGACTCCATGACCTCTACTGTGACTGGGTCTATGGCCTGCTGACGTGGATAGCTGACAACTGCGGCGAGGAGAGACTGCCCGAAGTGCTCGCCTACTCGAAAGACAAGATCAACGCGGTCTTCCTGAACCAGCTCAAAGGACTGAAGACGAAGAAGCAGCTGGTGCAATGGTATGCGGAACAGATGAGGGCCCACCGCTCGGGTCCCGGAGAGCAGGGCAACATCACCGTGCGAGAGGAACAGGACCGCTTCGTCATCTCCCTGGATCCGTGTGGCGCCGGCGGCAGGATGCGCCGCGGTGGAGAGGTCGACGGCACCCCCGCGCGAACCGAGCCGCCCTTCTGTCTCGGCACAACGAAGAAGGCCTATCCCTGGTCATGGGGCAAGAAGAACGTCTCCTACTACTGTCTGCACTGCGCTGTCTGGCACGAGCTCGTTGCGATGCAGGCGACGGGCGTGCCGACACGGCTGGTAGCAGACTACGACCCCGACAATCCCCAGGCCCCCTGCACGCTGTACTTCTACAAGGACCCCGCGATGATTCCCGAGGAATACTACACGCGCGTCGGGCTCACCAAGCCGGTTCAACAGGGCAGCGACAAGGACAACACAGCCGATGGAGCGTCGGGCTAACCCGCACACGGCCGGCTGCACATACCTGCACTAAGGAGAAGACATGACACGAAGCCTCATCACGGGCGGGTTCGGATTCATCAGCAGCTACCTCACTCCCCTCCTTCTCCAGGCGGGGCACGAGGTAATCCTGCTGGACATCACCTCCAACGAGGGAATGCTGGCGCAACTCGGTGATGAAGTGAAGGCCGTTCGCGCCAGTGTCGCCGATTGGGCACAGCTGGCGGCCGCTGTAAGGGACACACGTCCCGATATCATCTTCCATGCGGGTGCGCTGCTACCGCCCGCAAGCGAGGACTATCCACAGGCTGCATTCCCCGTCAACATCGAGGGCTCCTACAACGTCCTCGAGGCGGCGGCGCCTCTTCGATGTGGCACAGGTCGTGTACGCCAGCAGCGTGGCCTCCTTCGGGCCGGATGCCCCTCACGAGCTTGTGCCCAATGAGTTCTCCCAGCTCCCAACTACCCTCTACGGTGTGAGCAAGGTCTGCAGCGAGCGGCTTGGCGAGTACTATCTCCGACGCTACGGCATGGATTTTCGGGCCGTGCGTTTCCCGGTTCTCTTCGGCCCCGGCCGCGCGGCAGCCTCCGGCTTCACTGCCTACACGTCGGTCGCTGTTGAGGAATCAGCCAACGGCCACCCCTATGCGTTCAAGGTGGAGCCACCCACGGCAACGGGAATCCTCTACGTTCGAGACGCGGCACGCAGCCTTCTCGACCTCGCGAATGCAGCCGACTCGCGCCTCACCCAGCGGGCATACAACGTGCACGGGTTCATCGTCACTGCCCGGGAACTGCGTGACGCCGTGCTGCGACGCATTCCTGACGCGGAACTGTCCTTCGAGCCGGATGAGAAGATAACCGCCTTCGTGAACTCGATACCACGGCAGCTCGACGACAGCGTGGCTCGCGCCGACTGGGACTGGCAGCCGGAGTACGGACTCGACAAGGCGATAGCGGACTTCGTTGCCACCGTGCGCGGCGAATGACTCCGGCGGCTTCATCCTGTGCTTTCGCCGATTGCCGTGCCTCCTGCTACCATAGGGCCCTGCACTTCCACATCGACACGAAGGAGAACTGAGACATGCTTGTTCGTGATATCGACCAGATTCCGGCGGTTCCATACGGACAGAGCGCGCTGAAACGCATCGTCTTCGGAGAATCAGAGGGTGCCCCCACATTCGTGATGCGCGTCTTTGACGTTATGAAAGGCGGCGCAAGCTCACACCACTCACACGATTTTGAGCACGAGGTGCTGATACTCAAGGGGGAGGGCGTGCTGAAGGGCGACGACGGTGACAAGCCGTTCAAGGAAGGAACGGCGCTGTTCATCGCGCCGAACGAACGCCACCAGCTCGTGAACACGGGCGAAGATACGCTCCGTTTCGTCTGCATGGTGCCACTGAGCGGCGAAGTCAGTCCCTGACCTGCGAGGTCCGGAGGCGTGCAGCAGGACAACCGCCGACAGGCTTGCGCCATCAGCGCCGGAGTCAGTGGAGACACAGGCCACCGAAACCCGTGGCAGACAACAACGGGCATGCTGTCCACCACACATCTCCGGAGCATCATGTCCTGTCTGCAGCACACATGCGCTCCTGCCCCATACTCGCTGGCCCCCGGGCATGCTATGCTCATGGGAAACAGCGTCGGCCCCGGAGGTGACACCGTGGCCGGCCGCCGAGAGTGCTCCCTCCTATGGCAGTCGAACGGTGTTTCCTTGGTTGGGATGAGCCGGTAGTCACGAAGGTCCGCAGGTTTCTGCTCGGCGACGACGCGCCGGACCCTGATGCGCTGGCAGGTATCCTTCTCGTCGTACCTACGCAGCAGTCCGGGCGACGTCTCAGGCGGTCGCTGACTGCCCATGGGGCACGCCACGGAGTACACCTCGGGTACCTCCACCCACACCTGCCCATTGACCTTGCCCGCACCCCAACGAACGACGTACTGGTTGCGTCGTCTCTCGAGTGCACGGCCCTCTGGGCGCACCTGCTACTAAGAACCGACTACTCCAGGTTGACGTCGCTGTTCCCCGCACGGGACGGCGACCACAGTTTCACGTGGTCGCTGAGCACCGGCAGGCTCGTCCAGGACCTGAGATACCAGTTGGCGGCTGCGGGCATCACTATCGCGCAGGTCGCCACAGACTTCCACTCGGTACTTGAGGAGCCGGAGCGATGGGACGAACTCGCGTGGCTGGAGGAGCAGTACCTCGAACTGGTTCACGGGATGTCCCGTGTCGACCCGGGCGAGCTCCGAATCGAGAACTCACTTCAGCCGCAGGTGCCGGATGGCACCACTCGCATTGTCCTTGCGTGCGCGCCAGACCCGGAGCCGATTGCTCTGCACGCGCTGGAGCTTCTCGCCCGGGACCTCACGGTGCAAGTGCTCGTGCACGCGCCCGAGTCTTTCGCCGACAGGTTTGACGAGTGGGGACGGCCTCTTCACCCGACATGGCGGGAAGCAGTCATCGACATCCCCGACGTCGAAAGGAATCTGAGGCTCGCGGGCACTCCCGCTGAGCAGAGTCGCCTCGCTGTCTCAATCATTGCCGAGGAGGCCTTCGGGCCGGGGGACGTCGGCCTCGGTGTGCCGGACAGTGGTGTGCTCCCGTTTCTTTCGGCCGACCTGCAGGCCGGCGGCCTTACCGCATTTGACCCGAACGGCAGCCCTCTCTCATCACACCCCCTCTTCCTGTTGCTCGAGCGATACAGAGCGCTCGTCGATGAAGGGAGCTACGCAGCGGTGGCATCATTCCTGCGCCATCCCGACGTGCTGCAGCATCTGCAGGCAAAACGCGGGCTCCTCCCGCGTCGTCTCCTGACCGAACTGGATGAATTCCAGAATCTGCGCTTGCCCGCAACGCTTGATGACATGTCAGCCTTCCTCTCACGAGATGAGGCTCGCCATCCGACCCGCGACGACCCGTTCGCCAACCTCACGCAGGCTCTCGAGTGCATCGTTGCGGAGGTCCTTCCACACGCGGGAGGGACGACTGTGTCCGCGTTGAGGGACTTTCTGCAGAGCGCCTACGCCGAGCGCAAGCTCTCAGCAGAAGACACTGCCGACGCCGAGTTTGCATCAGTCGCCCGCCAGGTTGTCGACCTTCTGTCGGACTGCGACGAAAGCTGCATCTCCGCGCTCGACGTCGCCCCGGCAGACGTCCGGTCTCTGCTTATCGAGCACCTGAGGCCCGCAAGGTACGAAGCCGACCGGCAGGGCGCAAGCATCGACCTTGAAGGATGGCTGGAACTTCACTGGAACGACGCACCGTTACTCGTTGTTACCGGCATGAACGAGGGAAGAGTCCCGGAAAACATCGCGGCTGACCCGTTCCTGCCTGACTCCCTCAGGCGGCAACTCGGACTGCGGCATGATGCCGACCGCCTCGCACGCGACACGTACCTGATGCAGGCGCTCATAGAGTCACGCAGGACAGGCGGTCGTGCATGCTTCATCGCCGGCAAGACAGGTTCGGGTGGCGACCCGCTCAAGCCTTCACGCATGCTGTTCAATTGCGCCGACCCCGGGTTGCCTGCGAGGGCACTCGCGCTCTTCGGAACTCCCGAGAGCCACACGGTCAACTACCCGGCCACCACGAGCTTTCTGCTCCAGCCCTCCCCACCAACAGACCTGCCCACCTCGCGTCACGATATCGCATCCCTGTCGGTCACCGCATTCAAGGATTACCTCGTGTGTCCCTTCCGCTTCTATCTCAAGAGGGTCCTGCAGATGAACGCGCTGGATGACCAGAAGAGGGAGATGGACGCGCTCGACTTCGGCTTACTCATTCACGACGCCCTGAGTGAAATGGGCCAACAGGAAGACCTCAGAACAACAACCGATGCCCGGATTCTGACTCGATTTCTGCACGAGCGGGCCGAGAGATGGGCGGCGGCACGGTTTGGGTCATCCCTGCGGCTCAACCTCAGGATGCAACTGGACGCAGCACGGGAACGGCTGTCTGCGGTCGCACGCGCCCAGGCCCGCGAGGCCGCGGCAGGGTGGGAGATCGCCCTTGTGGAGCATTCCATCGAGGACACGATTGAAGGCATACGTGTCTACGGCCGCATCGACCGGGTGGACCGGCACAGGGGAAGTGGACAGCTCCGTATCCTCGACTACAAGACCTCAGACAATGGCAACCCCCCCGAGGGAGAGCACCTCAGGAGCCCCAACGACGATATGCCCGGGTACATGGAGGCAACTCTTGACGGCAAGAGGAGGCGATGGGCGGACCTCCAGCTTCCCCTCTACGCAATGATGCTGGGAGAGTCGTTCGCGTCACCGTCTCAGGTGCTGGTCGGCTACTTCAACGTCCCCGGCGCGGCTGAGGAAACCGGCGTGAAACTCTGGAGCACCTTCACGCCTGAACTGCTGGAATCGGCTTCCGTCTGCGCAAGCGGCGTTGCCGCCGATGTCCGTGCCCGCCGCTTCTGGCCCCCGTCTGACCGTGTTCAGAACGACGACTTCACTTCGCTTTTCCACGTGGGGCCGGTGGATTGCATCGACTTCGAGTCTTTCCGCTCCTACCTTGAGGGAACAGGATGACAGGCGCGCCGCTCGAACATCAGGCCATCTCCGCCTCCGCCGGCTCGGGCAAGACGTTTCAGCTCGCTCACCGGTACATCCAACTCCTGGCGCTGGGAGCAGAGCCCGACCAGATAGCGGCCTCGACGTTCTCACGCAAGGCTGCCGGCGAGATATTCGACTCCATCGTCAGGTACCTCTGCGAGGCCGCCACCAGCTCGCGGGTAGCCACGGACACGGCTCAGCGAATCGGCTGCCCGTCAATCAAGCAGGATGAATTCGTGCTCATGCTTCAGAAGCTGGTCAGGGGACTCCACCTCCTGCACATCGGAACGCTCGACAGTTTCACCGTCGGCATACTGCGTAGCTTTCCCTTTGAACTGGGCATCCCTCCGGGAATCGCGCTCATGGAGTCAGGCGGCGCCGATGCACTGAAGGTGCAGGAGCGAGTCCTGTCATCACTGTATCAGGCAGGCGCCAGGTCAGTGGCTTCCTCCGAAGCGCTGCTGAAGGCGTTCGCGCAGGCGTCTTTCGGCCGGTCGGAGAAGAAGATCCAGGAGAACCTCACCAGTCTTATCTCGGCCTACCACACGTACTTCCGCCTGCTTCCGGACTCCGACGCATGGGGCGCAGAGACGGTCATCTGGCCGGATGGGTCCAGGTGGCTCACTCCAGCAAAGGACGCAAAGGCTGCGGCGGATACTCTTGAACGCCTGTTGACGCAAAGCGCTGCGCCTGACAAGGTGGTCGCGAGATTCCGCGCCTTCGCCGCGGCCGCGAGCGGCTACACTGCCCGGTCAGCCTGGTCCGACCCGCTGAAATACCTCTTTCCACGGCTTCTCGCCGCTGCTGACGAGTTGCGTGCCGGGCACGCCACCATCATGACGGACAGTACCAAGACGGCCCTGGATGATGAGACCGCCGAATGCGTTCTCACGCTCGTCGGTCACGTCGTGCGAGTCCACCTTGAGAGCGCCAGGCACAGGACGGAGGGCGCCCATTCCCTCATGGGCCGCTATAACGCTGAGTATGAGCGGCTGATTCGGGCGAGCGGCACGCTTACATTCGAGGACGCGCAATTCCTCCTCTCGAGTGCAAACAAGAGCAGCGGAGGCGCGCGCCTCAGCAGGCTGCCGGGAGAGGCCGGCCGCCTGTACGTCGACTATCGCATGGACTCCCGGCTCGACCACTGGCTGCTGGATGAGTTTCAGGACACCAGCGATCTGCAGTGGGACGTACTCAGCAACCTCGCTGACGAGATTCTGCAGGACAGGAGCGGACTGCGCAGCTTCTTCTTCGTGGGCGATGTGAAACAGGCCATCTATGGCTGGCGCGGCGGAAACCCTCAACTGTTCGGAATGCTTCTGGACCGCTATGGCGAAGCCATCCAGACGAGGGAGCTTGTCGAGTCGCAGCGCTCATGTCCACCCATCATCGAGCTGGTCAACAAGGTCTTCACTGCTCTTCCTGACAACAGGCTGCCGCCCATCGCCATCGAGCGGTGGAAGCGTTTCTGGCAGCCCCACAGATCTGCGCAGGGCCCTGCGCTCCTGAGCGGTACCGCCATGCTGCTGGAGCCGCCCTGCGACGGAGGGTCCTACAAGCCTGGACCGGAAGACCGCTATCGCATCGTCGCAGGCCTGCTCCGTGACATCGAGCCCCTGTCCCGAGGTCTATCAGTCGCTGTACTCGTGCGCTCCAACAGAGATGGAAAGGCCATAGTGGACTACCTCAGGTCCGCCTGCCCCGGGTTGCCCGTCGTCCACGAGGGCCGCGCCGCAATAGAGGACAATCCCGTTGTCTCGCTGATGCTTTCGCTGGTGAAGTACGCGGCCCACCCCGGGGACACTTCCGCCTGGCGGCATATCCAGATCAGTCCACTCAGACACACGCTACGGGAACAACGCCTGACGCGAGATACACTCGCACCGGAGCTGCTGGGAATCATCCACGCGGAGGGATTCCGCCGCCTGCTCGCCGGGTGGGGAGACGTGTTGGACGATGCCGGCGGCCTTGATGCGTTCGGCAGAACAAGGCTGCGCCAGCTTCTCACGGCTGCGGGCGAATTCGACTCGACCGGGTCGAGAGACTGCGACGGATTCCTTGCCTTCATCGACAAGTACGAACTGCACGAAGTTGCTGCTGACGACGCCGTGCGCGTGATGACCGTTCACCAGGCAAAGGGCCTCGGGTTCGATGTAGTCATCCTGCCCGAACTGGACGACAGGAACATGGCGAAGGCGCGCGAAGTTCCGGTATTGCTCGGGCGAGACGAGGGTTCACTACCACGCTGGTTGCTCACAAACCCCGCGCACGGCGTTGCCGGGGGTGACTCGACTCTCGCTGCGGCACTGGCAGACGCGAATGCCGGCGCGTCCTTCGAATCCCTGTGTCTGCTATACGTCGCCATGACACGGGCTAAACGCGGCCTCTATGTCATCACGTCCTATCAGGGCAAGGACTCCCGGGTCTTCCACCAGCCGGCATTTCTGAAGCTGAAACTGACCGGAGACGAGAAGCCGACCGACGGAGACGTCGTTCACATTGACGGCTCACCCGTCAGTTGCCTGTCCTCTCACGGCGATGTTCTCTGGTACACCTCGTGTCCGGTGTCGCTACCCCTTGAGGAAGCTCCACCGGGTCGCGCACTCGACGAGTCCTTCCTGGAGAGACCCTCTCAGCGGCGGCGACTCGTTGCCATCAGGCCCTCGGACAACGACCGGTTCGAGTCAAGTGCCTCTGCCTTGTTCTCCCCTGACCGTCGGTTGGGACTGGACATAGGCACTGCGGTCCACGAGCTGTTCAGCAGGGTGAAATGGCTGAATGAGGTCGATGTCGAGGCTATCGAGAAGGATTGGACGTCGCAGTCGGAGTTCGACAAGCATACGAGGGACATCGCGCTGCAGCATTTCAGGAAAGCCCTCGGCACGAAGGCAATCCAGGACGTGCTTCGCAGGCCCTCCGGCAACGTAGAGCCCCGCAACGAATGGCGTTTCGATGTTGTCGTGGGAGAACGCTGGCTGACGGGGAGCTTCGACAGAGTAGCAGTGGAGCGCGACACCACAGGACAGCCAGTGAGAGCGACCATCTACGACTTCAAGACCGATGCCGCCGAGTCGCGAGACGCTCTCCGGACACTCATCCAGCCCTACAGCCGTCAACTCCTGCTCTACAGGGAAGCGCTGTCAGCCATCCTCCGACTGCCTCCTTCGCGTATCCGTCTGCTCCTCGTGTTCACCGGTTCGGGAGTGGCACACGAAGTGGCCGGGTAGCTTCCCACCCATTATCGGGCGTCGTCAACTGGCTTTGTCCTTGTGCGAAGCGCCTGCTATACTGCTCGAATCCCGTACTCGCTGGCAGGCAGGAACGGGGACACGGCACGGTACACCGGCAGTGCAGCACTGCAACCCTCCTGGCAGACAATCGAGGCTCTATTGGCGAAGCGCCCTCGTTTCTTCTACGGCTGGACCATCGTTGTTGCCGCCCTCATTATCATGGCGGTCGGCTACGCGCTGCGCAACACCTTCTCGGTCTTCTACCCCGTGCTGGTCGACGAGTTCGGCTGGGAGCGTGGCGACACCGCGCTCATGTTCTCCATCAACATCCTCGTATATGGTCTTGCCGCCCCGGTGGCCGGCGGGCTGGTAGACCGCTTCAATCCACGGGTTGTGTTCTCGGTGGGCGCGTGCATAATGGGCGGCGCCGTGGCTCTCTGCAGCCTTGCGACACAACAGTGGCAGTTCTATCTTCTCTACGGCGCCACAGGAGCCATCGGCCTGAGCATGACCGGCGTTACCCCGCTGAGCGCCATCATCGCGAAGTGGTTCGTTCGAAACCGCGCCCTGGCGTTCGGCATCTTCAATATGGGCTTCGGCATAAGTCTGCTTGCTTCACCTGTCGCACAGTCACTCATCTCGGACCTCGGGCGGGAGCAGGCCTATGCGACAATCGGCCTCGCGGCCATCGCAATAGTCGTCCCGCTGGCAGTACTCGTGCTGAGGCGGAGCCCCGAAGAGAAGGGGACTTTCCCCGACGGCATGCCGTCTGCGACCGATTCTGCAGTCCCGTCACGCGGTTCACCCATCCCCGTTCAAACAGCCTGGATGCGAACCGAGTGGACACTCAAGAGAGCGTTGCGCGCACGCCAGTTCTGGCTTCTCCTCGCCGCCGACTTCTTTCTCATGGGTCTTGCCCAACAGATACTCATCGCACACAGTGTGTACTTCTTCAGAGACATAGGCTTCCCACCCCAGTCGGCAGCCACCACCTTCAGTTTCCTCGGAATCGGCCTCACAATCGGCTACCTGTTCGCGTACCTTTCCGACAGGATCGGGCGCGAGAAGGTCATGGTTCCGGGCTGCCTCCTGGCCGCAGCCAGCACAGCACTTCTCCTCCTGATAGATGATCCCTCGCAGCTCTGGCTCGCCTTCGGGTGCATGTTCGTCAGCGGCCTCGGATTGGGAGCAACCATCACGACCTTTTTCGCGACCATAGCCGACCTCTTTCAGGGCAGGCACTACGGCGCCATACAGGGAATGATGACCCTCGGATTCTCGCTCGGCGGCGCGTTCAGCCCGTGGTTCGCCGGATACCTGCATGACGTCACCGGCAGCTACTTCACAGCCATTGTTGTCGTGATATCGGCGCTCGTCATCGGCGCAGTTCTCCTCGCTCTGGTGGCACCCTCCAGACTCAGACCGGTAGCCGGCATGCATCGGGTTACATCAGGGAATGCGCGGGGGGTGGCGTGAGCAGGTCCAAGCTGTACTACGGCTGGGTGGTGCTCGGAGCGGGATTCATCGTCATGCTCCTCGGCTATGCGATGCGCAACACCTTCACCGTCTTCTACCCGGTCATCGTCCAGGACTTCGGCTGGACGAGAGGCACCACGGCCATCATGTACTCGCTGACGTTGCTGTGCTATGGGTTCGTCGCCCCTGCGGTGGGCGGGCTGGTTGACCGCTTCAATCCGAAGTTCATACTCGCGGCAGGTGGACTCATCGTCGGCTCAGGCATCGCCCTCTGCAGTTTCGCCACTCAGATCTGGCATTTCTATCTCCTGTACGGCGTGATGGTTGCAGTCGGCCTCAGTCTCATCGGCGTCACACCGTTGAGCGCCATCATCACGAACTGGTTCCCCCGGAGGAGAGGCTTCGTCTTCGGCCTCCTTGGGGCCGGCTTCGGCGTGAGTCTTATCTCGGCGCCGGTCTTCCAGTATCTCATCTCCAGCTTCGGCTGGCAGACGGCATACGTCATACTCGGCGCTGCCGCCGTAGTGATAATCGTGCCGCTCTGCCTTGCATTCATGCGGCGCAACCCCAACCGGCGCGTGCCCCCCAACGCCGAGCCGGCGGGCGGCGACGGGCCTGAACTCACGCTGCAACAGGACCAGCCGGACATCAGTGCGCATGACTGGACACTGCGCGCAGCACTCCAAACCAACACATTCCGCATCTTCCTCATCATCTCGTTCTTCAGCATTGGTCTGGGGCCACAGATAGTCCTCGCCCATCAGGTCTACATCCTTCAGGACATGGGGCACACGCCCATGGCGGCGGCAACGATGTTCAGCGTCTTCGGTGCATCGTTCGTAGCGGGCAACGTCTCCAGTTTCTTCTCGGACCGCGTCGGCAGGACGTTCATCTTCATGGGAGGCTGCCTCGTCACCACCACCGGAGTCGTGCTCCTCCTGCTGTCGCAGAACAACCCGGGCGTCGTCACACCCATCATGTTCGCCATTTGCGCCGGTTACGGGCTGGGCCTCGCACCGCCGACATGTTACGCCGCTGTGGCCGACCGCTACCACGGAAAACACTACGGCTCCATACAGGGAACCATGATTCTGGCGTGCTCGCTCGGAGGGGCCATCGGACCGTGGATCGCCGGCGTGCTGCACGACATGAGCGGCAACTACCAGAGTGCGCTCGCGATAGTGGTCTGCGTCCTTGCGGCTGGGGTCGTGCTCATGTGGCTCATCCGACCGGGCCGGGGAGGCGTCAATGCCTGACTCCACGGCTCCACGCGCCGACCGCGTCTCTCGCTTGACACTCGAGCGAGGCCGCCATGCACCAGGCTTCAGAGCCGCATTCAGATTCAATCGTCTCAAGGAGAACCACACGCCATGAGATTTCCCCCCATCTCCTACAAGTGGATTGTCCTCGCCGTCGGCTTCACCATCATGCTCCTGGGCTACGCCGTACGGAATACGTTCACCGTGTTCTACCCGGTCATCGTCGATGACTTCGGATGGGCCCGGGGCGACACGGCAATCATGTACTCGCTTACCATGCTGTGCTACGGACTAGTGGCTCCCGTGGCCGGAGGCCTCATAGACAGGTTCAACCCGAAGCTCGTTCTTTCGATCGGCGGACTGGTAGTTGGTGGTGGCATCGCACTCTGTGGGCTTGCTACACAGGCCTGGCACTTCTACCTCCTGTACGGGGTAATGGTCGCAATCGGACTGAGTCTCATAGGCTTCACTCCGCTGAGCGCCATCATCACGCACTGGTTCCCGCGCAGGAAGGGGCTCGTATTCGGCCTCCTGGCAGCCGGCTTCGGGGCGAGTCTTTTATCCGCGCCCGTATTCCAGTCCCTCGTGTCACAGTATGGGTGGAGGCTTTCGTACGGCATCATCGGTGCGGCCGCGGTACTGGTAATCGTGCCGCTCTGCCTTGCGTTCATTCGGCGCAGTCCCAGCCAGTATGCACCTCCCAACACGGGGTCGGCAGGGGACGATGGGCCGGAACTCACAGTGCAGCAGGAAGAGCCAGGCCTCACTGCGCCTGACTCGACTCTGCGAGCAGCACTCCGAACCAGGACCTTCCGCATCCTCCTCGTCATCGCGTTCTGCAACATGGGCCTCGCACAGCAGATTACCATCGCCCACCAGGTGTACCTTCTGCAGGATATGGGCTATGGGCCGATGGTCGCCGCGACCATCTTCAGCATCTACGGCGCCTCGTTTACTGCCGGGAACCTGTCCAGTTCACTGTCAGACCGTATCGGCAGGGCGCAGGTGTTCTCGCCCGGCTGTCTGCTCGCCGCCGCCGCAACAGTGCTGCTCCTCCTACCAAATCAAGGAGCGGGCATGCTGCTGCCCGTGCTCTTTGCGATTGCCGCCGGATACGGGTTGGGCATTTCGCCTCCGACTTTCTTCGCAGCCGTTGCCGACCGCTTCCTAGGAGCCTGTCGGAGAAACGACTCCGGCACTCATGTCACAGCATAGGGATGTGGTGGTTCTCGGGTTTCCTAATGGGCGCGAGTTCACATGGAGAGCCTCGGCATGCACAGCCGT
>JAUVZB010000059.1 GCA_030602785.1 Dehalococcoidia bacterium | reverse complement strand
CGGAAAGACTGCGTGAAGGAGCATGGATAGCTTTCGTGTTCCCCACACACGTGGGGGTGAACCGTACTCCGAGGCGCGAAGTTCAAGTTCACTGTCGTGTTCCCCACACACGTGGGGGTGAACCGCTGAAGAGCGACCTGTGCCACAGCCTGATGCACGTGTTCCCCACACACGTGGGGGTGAACCGAACGGGGCTGCAAGTATCAAGACCATCTTAGCGTGTTCCCCACACACGTGGGGGTGAACCGGCTGCATGCTCGTCACGGACCCTGTCGTCACGTGGTGTTCCCCACACACGTGGGGGTGAACCGACATCAACCCCGTCATGTGCAATCACGCTGAAGTGTTCCCCACACACGTGGGGGTGAACCGGAAGGTGAAACAGCGAGTCCTGATGTCCAGCTGTGTTCCCCACACACGTGGGGGTGAACCTATAAGATAAGCGTCTACGTCTACCGGGCAGTCCGTGTTCCCCACACACGTGGGGGTGAACCGGGCTCAGGCGCGGTTGGGAACATTTCGAAATCGTGTTCCCCACACACGTGGGGGTGAACCGCAGTAATGGGCATCAAGGTCTCTCTGGTGTCAGTGTTCCCCACACACGTGGGGGTGAACCGATCTACCAATTCGCTCCGGACACAATGACCAAGTGTTCCCCACACACGTGGGGGTGAACCGGAACAGCGCAACTTCAGGTACATCGAGGACAAGTGTTCCCCACACACGTGGGGGTGAACCGACACATGGAGAGGCGGACTTGAACAAGCCCGTGTGTTCCCCACACACGTGGGGGTGAACCGATACGGCTTCCTTGCAGATTCTCTCGACCTGGGTGTTCCCCACACACGTGGGGGTGAACCGCAAAGGCCACCAAAGCCTACGGAACGGACGTGTGTGTTCCCCACACACGTGGGGGTGAACCGTTCGGGCTCTATATGGCGATCGACTCCGAGAGCGTGTTCCCCACACACGTGGGGGTGAACCGTACTGCTCAGGTATGCCTACAGCGGACGAAATCGTGTTCCCCACACACGTGGGGGTGAACCGAGCCGGCGCTGCTACCATCGCGTCGTGTCGGGCGTGTTCCCCACACACGTGGGGGTGAACCGGCAGTCGGATATGCCCCATCATATGTTACTTCGTGTTCCCCACACACGTGGGGGTGAACCGCAAAAAGAGCGGAAGTTCTGCCCGTTCCTAATGTGTTCCCCACACACGTGGGGGTGAACCGTCTATGGCTTTCTCCGGAACCGGAACACTAAAGTGTTCCCCACACACGTGGGGGTGAACCGAGGGCAGCGCGTGGAGGCTTACAACAAGTGAGGTGTTCCCCACACACGTGGGGGTGAACCATAATGTCCCTATAAAGGGGGCGCTATGCAAAGGTGTTCCCCACACACGTGGGGGTGAACCGGAACGCAGATATGTTGTGACAGCCGTCTCGATGTGTTCCCCACACACGTGGGGGTGAACCGTGGGTGCCGGCAATGATCGTCTCCGATGGTGAGGTGTTCCCCACACACGTGGGGGTGAACCGGCAGAGCCACTTAGGTTGCCTCCTCGATTTTCGTGTTCCCCACACACGTGGGGGTGAACCGAAATCGCCAGCACCGAAATCAAAGTCCGCTGAGTGTTCCCCACACACGTGGGGGTGAACCGCCGGATATCGAGATCGACAGCAGCACTGCCTAGTGTTCCCCACACACGTGGGGGTGAACCGATTTCAGCCCAGTTGCGGAAGCAGATGAAGGAGTGCGGGGCAGCCACGCCCATCCCCACCAACGCCCCAGTAGCAGTCCCGTTCCTCAGGCCAAGAAGAATACCCTGCTGACGCAAGCGGGGATTTTCTTCGGCGGGAGCGGGCCTCGCGAGTCCGTCGAGTGGAAGACTCCGCCGTCTTCCGATACAATCGGGGGTGCTCGAACGCATGAACCCCGTGCGTCCGACCGCTCTGAGACAGCAGAGGTGGGACCACAGGCTCCCGTTCCTGTGGGGACCGCCTGAAGTTCCGGTAGAGGCAGAAGCCCGGGGAGTCCACAGATCGAAGGAGCACAGGCATTCCTCGAAGGAATACGAAGGGGCAATCACTCTTATGTCACGGAGTACGCGAGCCGGAACCACATTCCAGGTGCGCCCGATAGGCTACGTCCATGGCGAAGAGGGCGACTTCCGCATCGAGATTCTGGAGCAGTACCGCCCTGCCCTCATGCAACTCGAGCTCTTCAGCCACGTGATGGTCTTCTGGTGGGCCACACGGTCCGACAACGACGAATCGCGCAACACGCTCACCTGCCGACCGCCCTACGCAACCGACAGGGAAACAGGCGTCTTCGCCTGCCGCGCCGAGTACCGGCCAAACCCCATCATGGTCACCACGTGCGCCATCATGGACGTCGATGTCGAGAACGGCATCGTGACCATCCCGTGGATAGACGCTGCACCCGACACGCCGGTCATCGACCTCAAGGCCTACTTCCCAATCTCCGACCGGGTCAAGAGCCCGAGCTACCCGGAGTGGCTCTCCAGCTGGCCGATGTTCATGCCCGAGGAACCCGAGGACCTGGATGGCTTCGACATCGACTTCGATGTCGAGTAGCAGGACAGGGAATGCGGCTACCGAGCCGCCGGCCGCTGGCAGTCTGCCCCCAGCCGGGAGCATGCAGACCGAACACGAAGAGAGGAGGAACCCCATAAGGGCCCTCCCCTCTGAACTGACCGTGACGACCCTCGCCGGCTCCAGCAACAGCCTCCGGGGGCGCTACAGCCCCGCCTTCAGCAGTATCCTCTTTCGGCGTCCGCGCACAAGTTGTGCGGATGAGCGCCGAACACGAAACACCTGCCGTGACGGAACGAAACCTGCGTCACGAAGTGATGAACGTAACCGCGAGGACTAGTACCGTCGTCGCTGTCCGCCGCCACCACCAAAACCGCCACCACCACCCTCGCGCGGCTTTGACTCGTTGACCGTGAGCGTCCTGCCCATCAGGTCTTTGCCATTGAGACCCGCAATCGCGGCCTCAGCTTCGGCCTGGGCCGGCATCTCGACGAAGCCAAAACCCCTGGACCGCCCGCTTGCCCTGTCAACCACGACATTAGCGGACACAACCTCACCGAATACCTCGAACTCCTGGGCCAGGCTCTCGTCTGTGGTCTCAAATGGTAGATTGCCTACATAGATCTTCACTACTCTTCTCCTACTTTTCTCTGCCCTTGCAGATTACTACTACAGCCATGCCGCACGTTGGCGGCAGCTGTCTACCAACTACGTGACATGCTCTGTGACGCCGAACCACGGTCGCGACGGGCACGGCGGCACGTCGGACAGCGCTTGGGCTCATTGGTGAACCCCTTCTCCGCGAAGAACTGCTGTTCGGACGCGGTGAAGGCGAACTCCTGGCCGCAATCGGCACAGCGGATCGACTTGTCCTGATAGCTCATTGAATGACCTCCTCTCTCATTAGATACGGTTCGTCAGAGCGACGGTCATTCAGGGCTCGGTTGAATCTGGAGGGGATGGACGAAGACTCGAACGAATACAAAAATGGCCTACACCTCAACTACCACACCTAGTTTACGACTTTGCGGCCAAACGCACAAGTCAAGTCGGCTGCTTGTCAAGTCGGCTGCTTGAAGCCTCATTTGCGCCATTTTGTCCACCACAACGGGCATTCCCCGTGATTTTCCGGGAATTCCCCGGATTCTGTGCCCACATCCTTGCGACATCGCGGGCACGATACCCGGCCGTGCGAAACGAATCAGATGACTACACGGCGATGACCCGCATCGACCCGGCCGGTGACGCCTGAGACAGCCGCCGCTAGCGCTCCGTCCCTCCGCCGCAGGAAACCTTCGCCTCCGGTCTCGCTTCCCCGTTCCCCTTGAGCGGCGTGAGCAGAATGAGGGCCGCAATGACCCCCGCAATGGTCGCGACGGGCCAGAACTCGCCACCCGGACCCTGAGCCCGGACGAAGTCAACGGCCACTCCCAACACCGGCGCCACCACCATGGTAGAGACCGACTTCGCCTGGCTCTCAATGGACAGCACGGTAGCGCCTTCAGCCTCGCCCGCATAGGCGTCGAAGCGGCTGATGAGGACGGGCCGCCAGAGGTTCTGGACAATGGCAAGGATGACAAATCCTGCGACCGCCACGTAATACAGCTCGAAGAACAGCAGGGGCACCAGGGCCAGGTACGAGACGAAAACCACCCTCCACAGCAGGCGGCTACCCCTCTCTTCACCCCCGGCATGTGCGATCAGCCGGTGGGCGCTACGGCTGGCGTAGGCGGAAGCCAGGTACAGGACCACGTACACCAGTCCAATCATGAGTGCGCTCCGGCGGACTTCTCCAAGGCCGATGAACAGGGGGATGAGCAGCGCCATGTTTCTCACTACGGGCTGAAGATAGTCCTGCACCGCCTTGTAGACACCTTCGAACGACATGGACTCGACTATCAGGCGCCGCAGTCCGCGAACCGCCAGTGAGTCGCGGAGGCAAGCCCGCAGATGGACCACGACATCGCGGATGCCGACTCCTGCGCCGCGCTGCCCCTCCAGCTCAGCAGGATAGGTCATGAAGTTGACGAGACCCACAACGTACGGGGCGATGGCGAGGAAGAATACCCAGGCGTAGTCCTGTGTCAGCAGAACAATGGCAACCGCGACGACCGTCGAGACTGCCGAGCCTATCTTCGACCAGGAGCGGGTGTAGCCATAGACCATCGTCTTCTCATCGAGTCGTCCTTCGAGCCGCAGCCATGTGAATATCATCGCCTTGTGAGTGCCGGTGCGGAACGCTTCACCGACAGCGAAGAAGAACATGGCTACGAAGAACTGCCAGTAGTCCCGGCTGACACCGAATACCGCGAACGATGCGATGTAGGCAGTGAAGGACAGAATCATGCAGCGGCGGCGTCCGAACAGGTCCGCGACGGCGCCGCTGGGGACCTCCATCAGGTTGATGAACAGCTCCCGGAAGGCGATGAGGAAGCCTATCTGAGTGAACGAGAGGCCGCGCTGCAGAAAGAACAGGATGATGAACGGCTCGAAGTAGCGCTGGTTCTTCAGGAAGCCGTAGAAAGAGAAGCGCCGTATCATGCGTGTTCCTTGCCGTCGGCAGGACAACCTGACGCCATTGTACTCAGGCTGACGTCCGCACGCCACAAGGCGTACTGGGCAGGGCGCGTGCAACGTGCCTGCGTGAGAAGGTGGACGGTAGGATGGAATGGCGTGAATCCGGTGTAGGAGCGTGGCTTGCCGCGCCCGTATGGTAGTGTGCCGTTCAGGGCTGTGTTGGCCCTTACGGCGTTGTGTGACAAACAGGGCGACGGGACAGACATGCCTGCCCCCTACATTCGGCCTACACCTCACCCGAGGGCAACCACCACACCACGCTGCCCCCACTCACCTCAAGACCATCTTCAGAGGGCTGAACCAAACAAAGAAAAGGTGAGGGTCCCTGAGAACCCTCACCCTGTTTTCTTACGCCAGAGCAACTACAGTCTACGCGGCTGATGAGACACGGCGCAGCTCCGGACGCTGATCCGGCCTGCGGTCCGGCCTTCGGGCCGACCGTGGTGGTCCCGACGGTCGCGCCGGCCGCGACGCCGACCTTGGGGCGGCACTGGCCGGAGCCTCGTAGTCGAACCCCTCAACACTGCGGCACTCCAGCCGCTCGTTGAGTCGAGCCTCGACTGCGTTGACAACGTCGACGTCATCGCGGGTCACGATGTTGATGGCGTTGCCCGTGCGGCTCGCACGCGCAGTGCGTCCGACCCTGTGGGTGTACCCGTCAACAGTGTCCGGCATGTCGAAGTTGACCACGTGCGAGATGTCCGGCACGTCGATGCCACGGGCGGCGATATCAGTCGCCACCAGTATGTCAATCCTGCCGTTGCGGAATGCATCCATCGCAGCCTGCCGCTTGTTCTGCGACATGTCGCCCTGCAGGCATGTTGCGCGGAACCCGCTTCTCTCCAGGCGTTCAGCCAGCCGGGTCGCGTGGTGCTTCGTCCGTGTGAACACAAGCACAGGACCCGTCTCGGTGCGGCGCAGAAACTCCACGAGCAGCGCAGCCTTCAGGTGCGGCGCCACCGGATACAGCTCATGCGTGACCCCCTTCACGGGGCCCTCCTGCCCTACTCGAACAACAACCGGCCGGCGCATGAAGTCCCGCGTCAGGCGGCGGATATCCGGAGGCATGGTTGCCGTGAACAACAGCGTCTGTCGCTCACGTGGGAGCAACTGCAGAATCCGCCGTATGTCCGGAAGGAAGCCCATATCAAGCATCCGGTCAGCTTCGTCAAGCACAACCACCTCGACAGCGGACAGGTCGACGACCCCCCTGCCTACGAGGTCGAGCAGGCGGCCCGGACAGGCCACCACGAACTCAACGCCGCTGCGCAGTTTCTTGATTTGCGGCTCGTACCCGACTCCGCCGTACACGGTAACGCTGCGAAGCCCGGTCTGCTTGCCGAGCACGTTGAGCACCTCGTGTGTCTGCTGGGCAAGCTCTCGCGTCGGCGAGAGCACAAGGCCGCGGATGCGGCGGCCTCTCGACCCCTTCAGGAAGCGCTCCGACATGGGTAGCACGAACGCGGCCGTCTTTCCGGTCCCCGTCTCAGCCAGCCCCATGACGTCACTTCCATCCAGGATGGGAGGCATCGCCTCTTCCTGGATTGGCGTCGGCGTAACGTAGCCGAGCGCCTTGATGCCATCCGCTATGCGCGGATGAAAGTAAAAAGATTCAAAACTCAAAAGTAACTCCTCTACACTTCCACACATCGTGTGGACTCAGTACAAACGGCGTTGCACCGCAACATGAAGGTATCGACAGACTTCCGGCCCGCGAGGGGCCCGAATGATCCGACCTTGTTCCGCCGTAAGGGGAACGATGCAACAGCCTATGCCGGGTAAACGCGTAATCTAGTATCTGCCACCTCGGCCACCACCACGGCCACCACGGCCACCACCACCACCATAACCACCGCCACCGCCACCGTAGCCGCCTCCACCACCACCATAGCCACCACCACCGCCACCACGATCCTCCCGCGGACGCGCCTCATTGACGACAAGGTTCCTGTTCAGGAGAGCCTTACCGTTCAATCCTTCGACCGCTGCCTCACCTTCAGCCTTCGTGGGCATCTCAACAAATGCGAAACCCCTCGAACGCCCGGTGAACTTGTCCGCCACGATGTTGACCGTCTCGACTTCACCGAACTCGGCAAACGCCTCGCTCAGATCCTGCTCGGTCGCCTCGTACGGAAGATTGCCTACGTAAATCCTCACTCCTATATCCTCCTACTCCGATTTCGTAACCACCATTCTCTCTGTGTCTGCGCTGGCCCTCGCCGGCGCAGGCCATTACCACTCGCGCTGAACGCCCTGCGTCCCTACACGCTGTTGCCGTCTCTGACGGCGACATGTGGGACAGCGCTTGGGCTCATTGGTGAAGCCCTTCTCGGCGAAGAACTCCTGCTCTGACGCGGTGAACGTGAACTCACTGCCGCAATCAGCGCATACAATAGTCTTGTCCTGGAAACTCAATGGATGACCTCCTCTTTATCTCTGGCCAGTCAGAGTTACGGTCATCCTGAGCTTGGTTGAATCGGTCTGGAGCTTGAACGAAGCGGATAATGGCCCCAACTACAACTTACCTTGTAGTACTGTACGACATTATCTCACGTAGTGCAAACTGCTACCGTCAATAACCCCGTTCACTCCCGCAGAAACACCCGGCAGTCCACCAGTCCGCTTCTGAGGCTGTGCCCATTGACACGTGTGCCCAACACGTTGTACTTTGCCTCGACTGTCTCTCATGAATCCGAACCCCGAACAGTGGAAGGTCAGGACATCGTGAAGCACCGGCTCGCCGCCGCGGTCGGCACAGCGCTACTGCTTCTCCTAGGAGTGTGTCCGAGTAATCCCTGAGTCAAAGCTAGAGCAACCTAAGAATCGGGGGCATTTAGCTTCAGGCAAAACATTACTCCGACAGGCTCCTAGCGGTTCAGACTGCCAGCCCCACACCAGCACAGGCGCACGGCCCGCAGCCCTCACAATGGGAGAAGTACAGGACGCCGACGCACGAGGACCTGCTCATCCTGCCCGGTTCAGACATCATCAGCTTCGACATTGCCGGGTCGTCAGGCAAGACCATCTACGCGATAGGCGCCTGGAACGCCCCTTCGGGCTGGATCGGGAACTCGTATTCGGACGACAACATCTCGGCGGGGCAGGCTCCAAGGTTGTGGAAGTCCGCGGACGGCGGCGTCACGTGGAGGGACAGGACCGACAACGTCCTCGATGCCGTCGGCCTTCCCGACTGCAACGACGATTCCGTCTCGTGGAACGACTTCGTGTTCTTCAGCGCCGTCGCTGCGGCGCCGGACGACGATGACCTCGTCATCATCTGCGGCTATGACGCGCTGCAACAGCCTCTTGTCGTCGCCTCAAACGACGGAGCGGACGAGTTCCACTACACCGGCTGCGGCGAACTCCGCGGCGAGATACTCTGCGCGGACGTGTCACCCGATACGGACGGAGGCCGCAGTATCGCCGTCGGTACGCTGGACTCCATATCCGGCGGCAGCGTGTGGCGCCTGGAGCCGGGCGCTGCCTGGGCACCGCACTGGGAAGACTCCGGCGACTACCCCGGCTGGGCCGATGCGTGGTCCGGCTCCGGTGGTACCGGCACCCGCAGGGATATCTATGCCGTCACGTCCGTTGCCTTCTCTCCGGCGTACGAGGACGACCATGCCGTCGTGGCCGTGCTGCTGGCATACGCGGAGGAGCAGGACGGAGATCCCTACAACGGATATTACGTGGCGGCGGGTGACTGGGATAGCGAGTCGTGGAACGTTCCGGCCGAATTCGACGGCTTCCCCGTGCCCGTGACTCCAGACAACTCCGTCATCCATTCCGACGCGTCGATACCAACGTTCTTCCTGCGGCACATCACCGACATCGCTCTGCCACACGACTACCGCGCGGACAAACCCGACCGGCGCGTTCTCCTGCTCGCCGTGAACGGGATTGAGGTCGATCCTGCCGATGGCAGCATGCTCGATGAGGGCGGCTTCATGTTCTGGTTCGACAACTCATCCATCTCGCGGGAGTTGCTGCACCATGAGCAGAACCCGTGGGTCACAAGCATCGCCTACCACGGCAGCTGCGATAAGCTAGGCAGCGCACTTGCCGGCTGCTTCTTGCCGGAGGCGCTCGCCTCAGAATGGCGCTGGTCACCGGAGATTGACGACTGGTTCAGCGACGATGGCGACCATGTCGACGGCGAGAACGTCCTCCCGTGCTGTGCAAGCGTTCTCGTGCTCCGCTCGGACTCTCTCGAAGAGTGTTACCCCGACTGGGAAGCAGTCGAACAGCCCCCGTCCGGACAGTTCAATGCCCAGGTTGCCTTCACGCCCGACGGCAGCCGGGCATACGCAACGACAGAGGGCGACTCGCGGCACGGGCTGGACGAGTATCGCTGGGGCGACGAGAGCGCCTTCTCGGTGAGCGATACTTCAAGCCCCGGCGACCACTGGGAACAGACCGGCCTCATCGACACGATGATTCACGAGATACAGGGGGTGAACTACGACCCCGGCGCGGGCTGCCTCTACCTCCAGACCGGGAACCTGGAGTCGGACGACCAGGTCTGCGATTGCAACAGCATCTGGCGCTCGTGCGACGGTGGAGGCAGCTACACCCGCATGCTCTTCGGCCGGCCGGATGAGGATGACATTGATGAGGATGCGTTCGAGGACGTCATGGACAAGTACCATCGCGGCTTCTTCAGGTCCCGAACGGAAGGCTACCTCCAGACCGCCGGAGTCCGCTACATCATCGGCGACGCCATCGACGAGGACGATGATGAGCAGGTGGAGGCAGACTTCGAGGCGGACGCTGTCTACCGCCTCTTCGAGGATGGAGACGGCGAGTGGGAGCAAATCAGCGAGCTAATACTCAACTACGAGGGACTCCTTGTCATGGAATGCGATGGCAGCGAGGGTTCGGTCCTCTACGTTGGTTTCGACAACCTCTGGTGGGACTACACCGCCAATCAACCTCTTCCATATCAGTCCGACGGGTCGGACCCCGACTGCCCGTGGGGCCATGACTGCCGGAAGGTGAGCGGCGTGGCGCGCTGCCTGAACCCGGACGCCCCGGGCTGCTGCGAACGCCTTGAGTGGGACTACCTTATCCGTGGACTTCAGGGCACGGCCGATACGGACGGAGTCTATGAGCAACTCCTGCTCTCCGGGGCACACTGCGGCGAGGGAGCCATCCGGCTCTGGGCCTTCGACGATGGGAACCGCTACTGGAGCACAGCCGGCGAGGAGTCGGACAACTACGACTGGTGCTCGCGGGAGTTCATCAACGCCGCCTGGGGCCGTCTCTGGACCTACGACGACTGCTTCGGCGTGTCAGCCCTTACACCCGGGCCGGACGAAGAGACCCCCCTCATCCCGTCCGACCCCTGCGTCTGCACCAACGAGAAGTTCGTCCTCGAGTGGGAGAGACCCTGTGATGGCTGCGAGTATGAGATAGAGATAGCGCTGGACGAGGACTTCAGACACGTGGTCCTCGACACGGCAGACTTCATCGACAGGCCGACCGCAGGAGAGGGCTTCCGCTTCTACAAACCTCCTGACCCCACCCATCCGAGCCTCCTCGTGGAGCAGGGAATGCTGGACTGCTCACACACGTACTGGTGGCGCGTGAGGGGCCATATGGCAGAGACGGACGAGGTCCTCAGTACATGGTGGTCGGAGCCGCAGAGCTTCCGCACCGCTCCGTCGGCGGTCGAGGCCCTCACGCTCGGGGCGCCCGGCGACGGCGTGACCATGGTGCCCGTCAACAGCATAGCGTTTACGTGGAGCAGCGTGAGCGGTGCGACTTCGTACGACTTCATGCTGGTCGACAGCGAGCGTGGCCACGTGGCATCGCAGGTGGGAGCTTTCACTTCGTTCGTGCTCCCCGGGCCGCTCGACTACGACACGCCGTACATCTGGAGAGTCCTGGCACTCAATGGCGACCGCATCATCAGCGAGTCGCCGCGCTCCACATTCCGGACGCAGCCACAGTCGTCGCCTCCTCAGGACACGAGAACGCAGCCGACCATTATTCCTCCGCAGCAACCCGGCATGCCGGAGTGGGCTCCGCTGTTCTCCGGACTCATGGGCGCTCTGCTCCTCGGCGCGCTGGGAGCGTTGTCATACGTCAACCGGATGCAACGTCGAGAACGCGACGACTCTACGGACTGACTACCAACGGCAGCATCTCGCCAACCCCGTACACCCGCCTCGGTCTGCAACACGTCGAACGCCGCCTTCGGACCACCATCGAACGTGCGGAGTCCCAGGGTGGCGAGGAACTCCAGGAATTGCTCATCCTCCGAGCCATAGTACCGGCTGAAGGACTCAAGGTCCCCGGGTGAGCGGTCATGCAGCCAGGTGAAGCACAGCACCCGCAGCCAGAGCGCCCGATGGTCCCACGCAGCGAAGGTCTGCCTGACGAAGTCCGCCTGCAACTCCTCGGAGGAGCCCACTCCTGCGCCCGAGGGGTAGCCACACTCGAGCAGCATCAAAGTCCGGTCAGGATAGAGAGCGGCCACCTTGCCGAGGTCCTCATCCACCTGCCACGGCGGCCGCACCGTGAAGTCGGCATTCAGCGGGTAGTAGGTCAGCAGCACGGCATCGCTCTGCTCGTTGAGGGACTGCGCCTGCTCGATTGCGTCCCGGGTGAGTCCGCGGAACTGCATCTTCACACCGACGTCCATGCCCGGCCTCAGCTCACGCGCGTGCTCCGCGGTCTGCCGGAAGAACTCCGTATACTGTTGCCACAGCGGCTCATCCTCCGCCAGATAGGAGTCAACCTCGTTGCCGATTGACAGGACGAATACGTCCACGTCAGACAGTCGTTCGAGGACGTGCTGCAGTAGCGCGTTGAAGCGCGAGACGACCTCCGGGTCATCGAAGGCCCTGCCATCGAGGTCGGAGGGCATGCGGAGTGTGACGGTGTCTATGGTCGCGATGGTAAGTGCAAGCTTCGTACCCGTCTCGGGATAGAAGGAGTTGGCGGCGTCGAGCAACTCGTCGTCGTACTGCCCGGGCGCGGGTTCAAGCTCGTCCCACCCTAGTGAGAGGGTCGTGAACTCCATGCCGACGCTTCGTGCGGCCCTGAATGCATCGTCGTAGCTGCCCTCCTGCGGAATGGTCACATCGATGCCGAGCAGTCGGTTGGACCTTGGGAGAGGCCCCGGCGGCACAGGGCAACTCTCGCAGCCCTCGGGCGGTGCAGGCTCCTCAACAGGGCAGGGGCCGCCAATGTTCCCTGTGCTGAGCCACAGCACACCCACGGCAACGATTGCCAGGACTGCCACAACAATCAGGACATGCCTGCGTCTCATCGGTTGTCACCTTCATCCCGTCTGCTACGAAGCTATTCGAGCGCCCAGAGACCGCGGTTCGCGGCCTCCGCCTCGGCCTCGAGCTGTCGCAGCAGCTCCGCGTGGGGCTCGTCCTCGTCAAATATCAGGGTGCGTGCGTATCCCTCGGAGACAAGCTCAGCGTTGACGAAGACGTCATCCACGTACACGTAGCGCAGCAGTCTCCCATACTTGTCGATGTCCTCCACTCCCGGCTCCAGCCTCACCCCCTTGGCGTCCACAAGCTCCCTGTTCCGCTCCGAGGCCTCAGCATAGAACGGCTCGCCTCGTTCAGGGGTGTCGATGCAAAGGTAGCGCACCCTGCTGCCGTCCGCCAGTTCAACCGTGTCGCCATCGATGACCCGCACCACCAGCGACTCATCAGGACCGATTGCCGGCGGGGCGTACCGGCCAATGAGCAGGTAGCTCGCCGCAAAGGCAGCGAGCACGAGCAGAACGACGCCGAGCGTCTTGCCGGTCCCGCAGCGCAACGCGAACGACCTGAGGGAGGCGCCGAAAGGACGGTGCGTGCGTGCTGTGCGCCCGGTCGCCGGCTTCGCCGCGCGACTTCTCCTCGCTCTTCTCGCCGTCATGAGCACCTATTCTAGTGCGCCGAGGCACGCAGCACCAACCACCGTGTCCGCCCGTGGTCGCGGGGGCATGGCCGTGGGTCGTGATGTAGGGACACGTTGCACGTGCCCGGCGGGCGTGGGACGGTCCGAATGTAGGGGCCTGGCATGCCTGTCCCGTCGCTCTGTCCGCACGCAACGCCGCTAAGGCCAACACAGCCCTGAACGACACACTGCCCTGCGGGCGGACGCGGGGCGGTCCGAATGTAGGGGCGGACCTCTGTGTCCGCCCGTGGTAGCGAGGCGGGGTGATTCCAAATGTGGGGGCACGTTGCACGTGCCCGGTGGACGTGGGGCGGTCCGAACGTAGATACCGTCTTGCATGTCAAGCTGCTATAGCTATGGCAGGGTCGAATGGGCTTCCGTTCTTGAGCACTCCGAAGATGATGTGAACGAGTTTGCGCATAGCCGCGCCCACGATGACCATGTTGCATTTGCCATAGCC
>JAUVZB010000098.1 GCA_030602785.1 Dehalococcoidia bacterium | reverse complement strand
CGGTCCAGGCGGGAATGCTGGGGGCGCAGGTGATGCTGTGCGGCATGCAGCCGGATGTGGCGCTGACGCTGATCGAGATGGGGCGGGAACTCATCGGCGTCGAAACGGCCCTGAACCTCGATCAGGCCTTCAACCGCCTGGGGGCGCTTATCGAAGAGCGGGAGGCCTGATATGCCACATGGACAGGTAGAACTGAAGCGGTCGAGCGACATCGTGGCGGCCCGCCAGGCCTGCCGTGAGATGGCGCGTGCACTGGGCTTCGGCTCGGCTGACCAGACCCGCCTGGCCACGGCCGTCTCGGAACTGGCGCGCAACGCGATCCAATATGCGGGTGAGGGCGAGTGCGTCGTAACCGACGACTCGGACGATGAGACCGCCGTCATCCGCGTGGTGGTTGAGGACTATGGCCCCGGCATCGCCGACCTGGACAAGGCGCTCGAACAGGGCTTCACGACGAGCGGCGGCCTGGGTGCAGGCCTGCCGGGAGCCAGGCGGCTGGTCCATGGTTTCGCGATCAGCTCCGAGCCGGGGCACACGATTGTGCAACTGAGGATAGAGAGGAAGAAGTGGTGAGCGATGCCAGATGCAAGATGAGGGATGAGCCGCCAGTTGTGGTGATTGCTGTCATGGAGAAGTGGCACGTGGTGCAGGCGCAGCGGGCGGCGAAGGCGCTGGCGTGGTCTGCTGGGCTGTCGCAGGTGGCGGTGTTCTGCTTTGCCACGTCGGTCTCGGAGCTGGCGAACAATCTGTTCTTTCACACCCGTGAGGGCGGGACAATCACGCTGAGGGCCGTGAGGCAAAACGGGAGCGTGGGCGTCGAGGTCGTGGCAGAAGATGACGGCCCCGGTATTGCCAACGTGGACTCGGCCATGCAGGACGGCTTCACGACTAACGGCGGCCTGGGCGGCGGACTGCCCGGCGTCGAGCGGCTGATGGACGAGTTCGAGATTGAATCGCAAGTCGGCGCTGGAACGCGGGTGGTCGCCAGGAAGTGGGAGCTATGCAGATAGCCATCGTGAATCGCCCATTGGAAGAGCCGCATTGTGGGGACCAGGCAGGATGCTGGGAGCGCGACGGGAAGGTTGTGCTTTGCATGATTGACGGTCTGGGGCACGGCAAGGGAGCGGAACAGGCGGCGCTGGCGGCGTTGGACTTTCTCGAGCGGCATCACCGCGAGCCGCTGCTGGAGCTCTTCGCTACCTGCAACGTGGCGCTGCACGACACCCAGGGCGTGGCGATGGGCATCGCCGTGGCCGACCCGGCTGCCGGGACGCTGACCTACGCGGGCATCGGCAACACGCGGGCGATGGTCGTGGGACAGGAAACGACGCGGCTGTTCAGCCACTACGGCATTGTCGGCGCCGGCTACCGAACGCTGAAGACCGAGGCCGTGCCGTTGAGTCCGGGTGACTTGGTAATCATGTACACCGATGGGATCGAGGAGTTGATTGACCTGTCGGACTATGACGAAACGCTGCGCGCCGACGTCGGGCTCCTGGCTGAGACGATTGCCGCGGACTGGCGGCGCGAGACGGATGATGAGGCGGTCCTGGTATTCCGGAACGGAGAAAACGGGGAATAGGATGGACACACCAGAGTTCAAGAACGCATACGCTTCAGTGCTCAAGTCCTTTGTCGAGAGCCAGGAAGAGCAATACCTGATGGAGGCGGCCGAGATGGGACGCGAGATGGTGCGTGCCGGCGTGCCGCCCGAGGACATCGCCGAGATCCATGAGGAGGCGCTCCGGCGCCTCGCTGAGAAGTCTGCCGACACTACGCCCCTGGAGTTCGTCCAGCGCAGCTCCTCCCCTCTGATGGAGATGCTGATGGCCTACGGCCTCGCCTTCCGCGAACGCGAGGATGAGCGCAAGCGTGCAGTTGAAGCTCTGTGCGACAGCGAAGAGAAGGTTCGCTCGCTCTTCGAGCAGTCCATGGACGCAATCTACGTTCACGGTACTGATGGCAAGAACATCACTGCGAACCGGGCATGGCTCGACCTCTTCGGCTACACGCGTGATGAACTGCCAGGACTCGACAGCAGGCTTGACATCTATGCCGAGCCGCATGACCGAGATGACTTCCTGCGCAGGATAGCCGAGACCGGGCACGTCGAAGATGAGGTGCGCTTCAAGAAGAAAGATGGCGCCGTCATGGACTGCGTTCGCAACGTGGTGGCGCGGAAGGACGAGCACGGGAATGTGGTTGCCTACCAGGGCGTCATCCACGACATCACTGCGCTGAAAAGAGGGGAGAGAGAACTATGGCGGCTGAGCGAATTCCGGGAGACCGTCATTGACAACGCCAACGTGTGGCTCGATGTGCTCGATGCGGAAGCAAACGTGGTGGTGTGGAACAAGGCTGCCGAGAAGATCAGCGGCTACTCCGCCGGGGAAGTGGTCGGACACGGGAAGATATGGGAATGGCTGTATCCGGATGAGGATTATCGGAAACAGATCGAAGAGAAGGCGGCCGGCATCATCGAGGGCGACGTAGTCGAGGGTCTGGAGACAACCGTCCGGACGAAGGGGGGCGAGTACAGGACGATCTCCTGGCACTCTCGCAACCTTACTGATGAGAAGGGGCAGTCAATCGGCTCCCTTGCACTGGGTCGTGACATCACCGAACAGAAGAAGGCGCAGGAGGAGCTGCGCGAGAGCGAGCAGAAATACCGGTCTCTTTTTGAGCGCTCACTCGATGCCATCGCGCTCGCGGATGTGAATGGCACATTGCTGGACGCCAACCCCGCCTACCTCAAGATGTACGGACACGGCGTGGAAGACATCGGAAGGGTCAATGTCACGCAGTTCTATGACAGACAGTCAGAAAGGGAAGACGTGATTCGACAGCTACGCGAGGAAGGAGCAGTGGTCGGAGAGGTAAGGCAGAGGAAGCGGGATGGCACAGTGATGGACTGCTTCCGTGCGTCCGTTCCGGTCAACGACGACGCAGGGAATCTCGTAGCGATTCAGTCTGTAATCCGTGATATCACAGACTCAAAGAGGGCGCAGACGGAGTTGGTCGAGTCTCGAGAGGAACTGAGGCGTCTTGCGCAGCGCATGGAGAAGGCGCGGGAAGAGGAGCGCACCAACCTCGCCCGGGAGCTACATGACACGGCTGGCCAGGCTATCACCGCAGTCAAGCTCGATGTCAGCCATATCAAGAAACGGCTTGAGCAAGGACAGGCTCCCACTCCGGAGGAACTGGCCGCTCTCAATGACCTTCTCGACCAGACTGCTGACGACGTTCGCCGCATCTCCTCGGAGCTGCGCCCGGGCGTGCTTGATGATATCGGCTTGGATGGGGCCATCGAATGGCAGATAGACGAACTCAGGAATCGGACTGCCCTCGACTGCACCGTGAGCCTTCCGTCTGAAGGGTCTCAACTTGACGACGCGCGCAGGACAACTCTCTTCCGCGTCTTTCAGGAGCTTCTCACGAACGTCGTGCGCCACTCCGAAGCCCGCTCGGTGCACGTCACGCTTGAAAGCGCGGCCAGTGTTGTGACACTCACTGTCGCCGACGACGGCTGTGGCGTCGACATGGAGAAACTGGATGATTCCAGTTCAATCGGGATTATCGGGATGAGAGAGCGGCTCCGGCCGCATGGAGGCGAACTCCATTACGACAGCGCGCCCGGCAGGGGCACAACCGCCCGCGTTGTCATGCCCATGGGCTAGGAGCCTGTCGGAATAAACACACTGACGGTGAGGCTACATAGCGTAGGGCAGGGTTGGTGCGCCACTTCGCGAAGGCCGGGAGTGCGCGAAGCGCGGAATGTAGATACCGTCTTGGATGTCAAGATTGATTCATGGCGAGGGCATGGCCGTGGTTCGTGCTGAAGGGGCACGTTGCACGTGCCCGGTGGACGCGAGGCGGTCCGAATGTAGGGGCAGGCCTCTGTGCCTGCCCGTGGTGGGGGCGATGGAAGCAGATGGAGGTGTGGTGCAGCTAACCGCCGACGATGCACAAACCCGTGGCGGGCGGACACAGAGGTCCGCCCCTACACCAAGGGACTCGACCATGAATGGTGATAATGAGCGGCGTGTCGACAGCGCGACATGGCCGAGC
>JAUVZB010000135.1 GCA_030602785.1 Dehalococcoidia bacterium | reverse complement strand
GCAAGGGCCATGGCGCCCTGGATGAGGGCAGAGGTCTTGAACAGGTCGATGATCTTGTCGCGCATGGGGATCTTGCCCTCCTTGTCAGGTTCTAGTCTACGGCTCGTTCTGGGTCACAATCACGTTATCCACGCTGATGTCAGCATCTCCCATCCCATCTGCCCAGTGCGTCACTCGGGCCCTTGCGTAGACTACCCCGGTAGTGGCTCCAAGGCGCAGCGGGATGCCGGAGAGTGAGTAGGTCACGTCGTTGAAGATCACCCTCACATATTCCGGCGGGGTAGCGGCCAAGTCCACGACCATCTTGAGAGTGTGGGGGCAATACTCACCATAGGTCACGTCGAGGTTATCCGCAATCGGTTGCCACACTGTAGGGGTTGCGGCATCTGCATACTCCAACCTATCATTCCCCTCATTGTACCTGACCTGAGCTTGCATCTCGTTCACAGTGTCGTCCGCGTAGAGCTGCCCGACGATATAGTCGCTCCGAACGTCAACGCTGAAGGAGAACTCTAGTCCCATCCGAGAGTACACGGGATAAGGAAGAACCTTTTGCAGTCCGACCACAGCCGCAATAAGGGGCATGAGACGTACACAGAAAGCACCTTGTCGCGTGTAGCCTGCCCACAGACTCACAGCCCCGAATCCAGGAGGGCCAATGCTCTGCACACTTCCCATACCATTGCGAAAGTCGGTCATCCAGATTACGTCGCCTCGACGATCAAACAAGTGGGGACTCCCAAGGCGAACTGCGTGCTCACCCAGGTCATCCAGACCGTAGATCGTGCTTTTCGGCCCTACAAGCCCCCAATCAGGCGTTCCGTGGGGCATCTTGGCTCCTCACACTTCCAGGGTCATGGTGTGCCCAAGCACATTTACTATGCAGCTATCCCCCGCTAGCCCACCTGCGAAATAGACCCTGATGGTATCGCCAGGAACCAGCCAGATCTCGGCCTTGTACTCAGATCCAGTCCCCGCACCGAAAGCAGCTGTCTCGCCATGAAAGAAGATGGCTGTGACACCCCGAAAGCGGTTGTACGAATGCCTAGTCGTGGCACTCGTCACATCCACACCGTTGACGTGGGTGACATGCCAAATCTCCCCCGCCGGAGGTGTGTGAGAGTCTACGTAGCCGTTTGCACCAGATATGGCTGCTGTCCGTGTGGAGGCCAGCCCGTCGTCGAAGCTGAAGAGCTGATCCTCGCCCCGCACCTGGACGCGCCCGGCAGCATCGATGGTGATCGGCCTGTACGCTGTGCCATCCCAGGCCAGCAGAGTCCGGGGACTTGGTACGTGGTCTGGTAGTATCTCTGGCACGGTCAGGCTCCTCTCAGGATGCCCAGGGCCTCGAGGGTCTCATTAAGCTGCTCTAGCTCCCCGGGAGGCGGAGCGGGCTCGACGAGGACCATGAAGGTGGGCATATGAGGATAGAAGTCGTCGCGGTTCCAGGTCTTGATGACGAACTCAAAGGGCTGGGCGGTGAGCGGGAAGCGATCGGCGAAGGTGAACATGTAGCCGTCCCAGTGAAAG
>JAUVZB010000134.1 GCA_030602785.1 Dehalococcoidia bacterium | reverse complement strand
TTCGCCGATCGCTTCCCGCTCACCGCAGCGCCCTTTGAGTTCGTCATCAAGACCTGGAACCTCGACGACTTCTATCCCCACACGCCCACCTTCATGGTCCTCGTCGAGCCCGCCCCGCCTCCGGGGGAGCTAGAGGCGCTTGCTCGGAGCCTCGAGGCCCTGGGCATCCTGAGGGGAGCCTAGAGATGCCAGAGATACTACCCGACCACGTACCAAGTCCCCGAACTCCGCTGGTATGGGACGGCACCAGATACAGGGCAGTCCGTGGTCACACCGACGGCACGGTCCAGGTGCGGGGCGAGGATCAGCTATTCTCGATCGAGAAGGTTGTAGCACAAAGAGTAACTGCGGCAATCTCAGGCCCAGACGGATTCGTCGCCTCACTGGGTTGTCCTGCGGGCCGCTACTGGGTCATCACCAACGTCGCTGCTCAAGACGCTACCTCAGCAAGCACGGCGCGTCACCTCACCACGGTTCACGATGGGACAGGCATCGTGTTTGATGCACACCGCGTAGCAATCGCAGCGGGCGAGTGGCTGGCGTGGCATGGTCACGTGTTCCTGGACGCAGAGGACGTGATTCGAGCGTACTTCATCGGAGGGCTGGCGGGTGACACTTGCACCATCGACATCACGGGATACCAGATGACCATAGAAACGTGAGGAAAGACCATGCCCCACGGAACGCCTGATTGGGGACACACCGGGCCGAAACAGACGGTATTCGGCCTGGACGACCTGGGCGAGCACGCGGTTCGCCTGGGGAGTCCCCACCTGTTCGACCGGCGGGGTGACGTGATCTGGCTGACCGACTTTCGGAATGGCAGAGAGGACATAGCTGATTATGGCGCACCCCCCTTTGGAGCCGTGAGCCTGTGGGCGGGGCTCTCAAAGCAGGGGGCTTTCTGCATGCGATTGATCCCCTTTGCTGGATCCGCAGTCGGTTTGATGAAAGCTATGGCCTTTCCTGTGCTTTGCCGCGTCGGGCTGGAGTTCTCATTCAACGTCGACGTGCGGAGTGAGTTCATCGTCGCTGAGATACATGCAGACAATGGCGTAAACGAGCTACAAGGAATGCTCCGGTACGATCAGGACAATGATAGACTAGAGTACCAGCTGGATCTGGTTGGTCCGACATGGGTGGTACTTGCGACCAACCTCAACCTGATAACTGCGGAGGGCTGCCCTCACACCATGAAGCTGGTGGTAGACCTCACTGCTCCAACGCCAGTGTACGTGAGGGCAATCCTGAACGAAGTGACTTACACCGCACTCGCGGGCGTGCCGCTATGGCCTGCTGGTACCAGCGGGACGCCCTACATGTGGATAGCGATAGAGCACGAGGCAGACGGGGGAGGCCCCGCCGCGATCGGCGTAGACAACATCATCGTGACCCAGAATGATCCGTAGGAACGAGCCATAGGAGGGCAAGATGCCCATGCGCGCCAAGCTCATCGACCTCTTCAAGACCTCTGCCCTCATCCAGGGCCTCCTGGCCCTCATGTTCGGCGCCACCATCTGCTACCTGGCCATCCAGGGCAAGCCCGCCCCCGAAGTCCTCTTCGCCCTGGTCGGCACAATCATCGG
>JAUVZB010000037.1 GCA_030602785.1 Dehalococcoidia bacterium | reverse complement strand
TGGGACTGGCGCCGGGGAGAGGGGATCGTAATCTACGCGACAGGCTCTTACGCCTAAGGGGCACGTCTGATTCCCCTCTCCCGCGACATCGCTGGGACACTGTACATCAAGATACAAGGGGCACGTTGCACGTGCCCGTGGAGATGGGTGGTCAGTCGCCGGGCACGGGAACGCGGGCTTCAATCCTGTTGCTCTTCCGGTCGCCCGTTCGGGGCACGAAGGACACCTCGAGGTCGGAATCCAGGGCGTTCGCAACCTTCGCGAGGTATCCGATTGTCACGTTTGTTCTGCCTGATTCGAGCCGGGAAAGCGCGGACTGGTAGGTGCCCAGCGCCTCTGCAACGGCCCTCTGGCTAAGGCCTGTGGAAGTCCTGAGCTGGATGATGGCATAGCGGAGACTGAACTCCGCCTCAAGGGCATCGTACTCCGTGCGCACTTCGGGGTCGGCAAGCAGTCCTCGCTTCACCTGTGCATGTGTTTTCATATTGCATAGTCCTCTATGTCTGGAGAGGGTTGTGCGTTCAGCCGTGTCCGGTCTTTGTAGTAGCGAGTCTCCCAGGACACGTATTGAGAATAACATAGATGTTATGAACCGGCAATG
Organism: Dehalococcoidia bacterium; assembly: GCA_030602785.1. Classification (GTDB taxonomy): domain Bacteria; phylum Chloroflexota; class Dehalococcoidia; order GIF9; family AB-539-J10; genus SKVJ01. The sequence goes on along the minus strand of JAUVZB010000037.1, from coordinate 22,613 downwards.
GTGGCAGAAAACGGGCCACCGGCATCGCGGCGGCCTGCTCCTTGTCACGCGAGGCATCTATCTGTAGGGGAGGGGCGTGCCCCTCCCGTAGCCGTGTGACCCGTCAGCCGCGCAACTGAGTCCGTTGTAGGGGCAGGCCTCCGTGCCTGCCCGTGGTGGAGGTTGGGCGGTGGTTCGGACGTAGGGGCACGTTGCACGTGCCCGTGGTCTGTGGGGCAGTGGGGTGGTGTCCCATTCGGTGCTGTGCGTGCCTTTGCGGCTTTGTGTGATGGCGAGGCAACGGGAGAGGCATGCCTCTCCCCTACAGGTACCACCCAACATGCCCCTCCCGTAGTGGTGACGGCGCTCAAGGTTGGCACCAGCTCGATGTCCGGGAATGAGAAACGGGCCACCGGTATCCCGGTGGCCCGTCTGCATGTCTGTGATCCGCCTGCTACTTCCTGTAGCGGTTGACGAAGTTCTCTATGCGTACGAGAGCCTGCTGGAGGCCCTCGTAGGGGGTGGCGTAGCAGATGCGGATGTGGTTCTTGCCCTGCTCTCCAAAGGAGTCGCCGGGGAGACACATCACCTTCTCCTCGAGCAGGAGCTTCTCCACGAAGTCGCTGGCGCTCAGGCCGGTGACTGAGATGTCCGGCAAGATGTAGAACGCGCCCTTGGGCTCGGGCGTCTTGAGGCCGATGCGGTTCAGTTCGCTGTAGAGGAGGAGCCGGCGCTGGTCGTAGTGCTCCACCACCTTCTGGAAGTCCGCCTCGTCGTCTGTGGTGAGCGCAGCCAGCGCGGCCCACTGGGTCGGATTTGGCGGGCAGAGCATCGTGTGCTGCATCGTCTCAAGCATGGCGCTGATGATGTCCTTCGGTCCTGCGGCGTAGCCGATGCGCCAGCCGGGCATGCCGTAGCGCTTGGAGAATCCGTCCACGAGAAGCGTCCTGTTCTTCATTCCCGGCAGTGTCGGGAAGCTGGTGAACTTGGCGCCGTAGACAAAGGTGTTGTAAATCTCGTCGGCGATGACGATCAGGTCGTGCTTCTCCACAACAGCGGCCACGCCTTCGAGCGCCTTTTTCTCCATGAGCGCGCCGGTGGGGTTGGCCGGGTTGCCGAAGAGGAGGACCTTCGTCCGCGCGGTTATGGCTGCCTCCAGGTTGTCCGGTTCCAGCGCGTAATTGTCCTCGGGATATGTGGGAATCCGCACCGTGACGCCCTCGGAGAGGGTGATGCTCGGGGGGTAGCAGATGTAGTGCGGGTCCGGTGTGATGACCTCGTCGCCGGGGTCGAGCAGAGAGCGGAAGCCCAGGTCGATTGCCTGGGAGGCGCCCACGGTGACGATTATCTCCGTCTCGGGGTCGTACTCCAACCCGTGGCGCTTCTGGATGTTGTCGGCGATTGCCTGCCTCAACTCCGGGAAGCCCGGAGAGGGAGTGTACTTCGTCCAGCCTTCACTTGCGGCCTGCGCTGCTGCCTCGCAGACGTGAGCTGGAGTACCGAAATCCGGCTCGCCCACGCTTAGCGAGATAAGACCCTCCTTTGACATGCTGTGGAGCAGCTTGAGGAATCGTGCAAAGCCGACGCCTGTGATCCTGCCCACGCGTTGAGAGGTGCGCTTCTTCTGGCCGCTGTTGTCTTCCGACATCTGGTACGAATGACCTCCTTGGTCTCTATTTGCAGCCCGCACTGCGGGCGTACATCCTGTCCTGTCGTTCAAGTCGGGCAACCCGCCACCCACTGCCACGAACGAGCCATTGTAGAAGGAAAGGGGGTGTGGGGGCAAGGTGCCCTGTTCGCGGTGGTTGCGGCACAACGACCCCTGTGATGCTGCGCATCTACGGGATACTGGCTTGGCGCCTCGCGTCGTGTGAAGAGATAGGTATGGTGTCCCCACAACTCCGCCGACAATACTGAGTCTTGCCTGTCTGGCAATCGCGTGGTTTCGAAGCCGATTCTGACTTCCGTGCCGGACAGGTGGTGGACGCAGGCCGATAGAGTATCTATAATGTAGATACAGTTGTAGTGTCATGCCGGCGTATTATCGGTGCGCGCATGGAGGGTTGCTGTGAAGAGCCGTATTCAGAAGTGGGGCAATAGCCTGGCGGTGCGTATCCCGAAGCCTGTCGCGCTCGATGCGGGGCTCGAGAGTGGGGCGCCGGTGGAAGTGCTGCTGCGCGACCGGTCTGTGGTGATCACCAGGGTGGCCCCGCAGGGATTCACCCTTGAACAACTCCTGCAGGAAGTGACCCCGGAGAACGTGCATGGTGAGGTAGATACAGGCCCGGCCGCAGGCAAGGAAGCGTGGTAGGGTTTGCATGTACGTCCCCGAGCGCGGAGATGTGGTGTGGGTCAGTTTGAACCCGCAGGCAGGGCATGAACAGGCGGGCCGTCGGCCCGCGGTTGTCATCTCTCCGGGAAGCTACAACGGCAAGACAGGATTGGCCCTGCTGTGTCCTGTTACCAGCCAGGTAAAGGCATACCCATTCGAGGTGCGTCTACCCGAAGGATTGCCTGTGACCGGGGTGGTGCTGTCCGACCAGGTGAAGAGTCTCGACTGGCGCGCCCGGAACGCAGAACTGATATGCACGCTCACGGACGAGGCCATCATGGAGCTTCTGCAGAAGCTCGCCACACTGGTTGCGCCGTAGCGCCAGGTGGGCTCTGCGGTCGCCCAATGCTGGTCAAACCTTCTGCGTCACCCATTCCCGGCATCCCTTGATGCCCGAGCCCGCCTGCTCACGTACGGAAATGGGTATGAGGTGTTCGCATTGCCGAGTGCCGACCTGGCGCGTCACCTCTCATGAAGAGATAGACATCGTGTCCCAAGAAATGCCGCACAACAACCTCCGGAATCCTCGGCATCTGCCGGACGCCGGCCTGGCGCGTCACCTCTGATGAAGAGATGGATGCAGTGTGGCGGAACTCAGGTCTGAGGACGGAATTGAGTATGGTGTCCCCGAAATTCGCTTGTGTCGTTACGAATCCTTTGCGTACTTCTCCGGCTCGGCCCTGAACTTATCTTTACAGACAGTTGAACAGAAGTGATACGTCTTTCCCTTGTATTCCTCGCTGCCAGCCGCCTGTTTCGGGTCTACGTCCATACCGCATACCGGGTCCTTCACTGTTGCCACTGCTTCCTCCTTCTTGTCTTCGCTCACTTCCACTCTGGGTTTGCCGGCAGAAACTACCGACGGTTGAGCCAGAGTTAAAGGTTTGTAGCTCCTCAGCCGATTGGCGTTGGTGACTACGGAAAGAGAACTCAGCGCCATCGCTGCTGCGGCAATCATCGGACTCAGTAGAATGCCGAATGGTGGATAGAGCACGCCGGCGGCTACCGGGATGCCGATCGCGTTGTAGAGGAAGGCGAAAACCAGATTCTGTCGGATATTGCGCATCGTTGCCCGGCTCAGAGTGATGGCAGTGGCCACCCCCTTCAGTTCGCCGGAGATAAGCGTGATATCAGCAGCCTCAATAGCCACGTCGGTACCGGTGCCGATGGCGATGCCAATATCCGCCTGGGCCAGAGCCGGAGCATCGTTGATGCCGTCGCCGACCATGCCCACCAGCTTGTCCTCGCCCTGGAGTCGGCTGATCTCCAGCGCCTTGTCTTGCGGCAGCACCTCGGCCAAGACGCGTTCGATGCCCACCTGCCTGGCAATGGCTTCAGCCGTGTGTCTGTTGTCTCCGGTCATCATGACAACTTCGATGCCGAGTCTGCGCAGGGTGGCGATGGCGGCGGCGGAATCTTCTTTCACCGTGTCCGCCACGGCTATGACTCCTGCGGGTTTGCCATCAATGGCGACAAACATGGAGGTCTTTCCGTCGGCTGACAGCCTCTCCGCCTCCTTTTCCAGTGCGGTGGTCTCCAGGCCGGCATCATCCAACAGCCGCCGGTTGCCTACCAATAGCTTAGTGCCGTCGACAGATACCTTGAGTCCCTTGCCGGTGACCGATTCAAAATCACCGGGCTCGGTCAGTTCGATACCCTTGTCTTCGGCGCCGCGCACTATGGCCTGACCCAGCGGGTGCTCCGAGGAGCGTTCTGCCGAGGCCACCAGCCGCAGCAGCTCGTCGGCATTGTTGCCGTCAACAGGGACCACGTCAGTAAGAGACGGTTGTCCTTTTGTTATCGTGCCGGTCTTATCGAGCACCAGGGTATTCAGTTTGTGCGCTGTTTCCAGCGCCTCCGCCGAGCGGATGAGGATGCCGTTCTGGGCACCCTTGCCGGTACCCACCATGATAGAGAGCGGCGTGGCCAGCCCGAGTGCGCAGGGGCAGGCGACAATGAGTACGGCCACCGCGTTGACCAGGGCGAAACTGAGAGCCGGGGTCGGCCCGAAGTTGAACCAGACGATGAAAGTAGCTATGGCAACGAAGATCACTATTGGAACGAAGCGACTGGCAATCAGGTCAGCCAGTCGCTGGATGGGCGCCTTGGAACCCTGTGCCTGTTCCACCAGCTGGACTATCTGCGCCAGCATGGTGTCTTTGCCTACTTTCGTAGCCTCGAAACGAAAAGCTCCCGTCTGGTTGATAGTGGCGCCAATGACGGTATTGCCTTCCTCCTTTGTCACGGGCAGGCTTTCACCGGTAACCATAGACTCGTCAAGCGTGGAACGGCCTTCGACTATTCTTCCGTCTACCGGCACTTTTTCGCCGGGACGGACGATCACGATGTCGCCCGTCCGGACCTGCTCTATCGGGATATCCTCCTCTTCACCGTCACGCACCACACGCGCCGTCCTGGCCTGAAGGCCGATAAGCTTGCGGATGGCCTCGCCGGTGCCTCCCTTGGCAATTGCCTCCAGGAGACGTCCCAGCATGACGAGGGTAATGATGACCCCCACCGCCTCGTAGTAGACGGCGCGCAGGTTCTCCGGCAGGGCATTGGGCGCCACGGTAACCATCAGGCTGTACGCAAAGGCGGCAATGGTGCCGATGGTAATCAGCGTGTTCATGTCGGCGGTGCGGTGGCTCAGGGTGAGCCAGCCGGTGCGGTGAATCGGCCAGCCGGCATAGAGCATCACGGGCGTAATCAGCGTCAGCTGCAGCCATGGGTTGAGCAGGAATTGCGGCAGCCAGGCCGGGTTGAAGAACTCGTGCGTCATCATGGCAAACAGCACCGGGAAGGTGAGAATCGCCCCGATGGTGAGGCGCCGGGTGAGGTCTTTGCGTTCCGCAGCCCGTTCGGCGGCTTCTTTGTCTTCCGTCTCCTGAGCGCCGGGCTGGCTGCGCACACTGACTTTGTAGCCGGAACTCTGAATTATCTCCTGCATCTTGTCCGGCGTTATCTGCGCCGGGTCATAGCGGGCGGTGATGCGGTCGGCGCCGAAGTTCACCTTGACGTCATCAACACCAGGAAGGTTGCCCAAAGCCGACTCTATGTTGACGGCGCAGGTCGGGCAGGTAACCCCTCCGCCGATAAGGGCGAACTCCACCTGTGACGTTGCGGCTACCGGCAAGGTCGGCCCAACCCCCACTGCCCGGGCATACTCAGGCACGTGAACGTGCTCGTGTACGGGGGGAGGCGGGACTTCCTCAGTGGCATCGAGAGCCTTGCTTGACGTTGTGCCATCTTCCTCAACGATGAGGGTCCCGTGAAGCATGTTCATACCGCAGGCGAAACCGAATTGACCGGCTTTATCCGGCGTGAACTCAAGAGTCGTCCTGGCGAAGGGCGCCAGCGTCTTGCTGGCCTGAAAATCAGGGAAGACCACCCGGGAGCTGCAATCGCCCGCCTCCTTCCGGTCGAATATGAGGCGGAGAGGAATGCCTTTTTGAACGCGAATGATATCCGGCGAGTAGCCTCCCTTTACGGTAACCACTATCTCCTGCACGTTGCCCGTTACCCGGGCGGCGCGGGACTGTTTGGGGCCGAAGAAGTACCACGCCAGAAAGCCGATTGCCCCCAGTCCGCCGAAAGTCACAGCTACTTGAACTATGTCCATGGCAAGCCCCTCTTCGTCCCGCGGTAGCTCACTCTTCGATTCTCACGGCTACAGGATGCTGCGTAGTTTCCATGTTACAACTGTGATGTTGTTCGCGCGAATACCGGCACTTTCCGGCCTGACCTTGCCGCCGAAAGCAGGGCCACGGAGGAGTGTGTCACGTGGCCGACGCCGTCATGTCAGGAATTGGGAGAGGTGCCGCTGGAAGTCCGCGAGATCAACCGGAGGGTGCTGGCGACTCGTCACTCGCAACTCGGCCTCACGCCGGTTGCCACGAAGGAGCCGTTGTAGAGGGAAGGAGGGTGTGGGGGCAAGATGGGAGTGAGGGTGTGGCTACCATTGCGGCGATAGACCCATCTGGCGGATAATACACTACTCAACCCGGACTGTTACGGAAGCGAGGTTATCAGTGACTCTCAGAGGATTCACACTTGCATGCAGCGATGCGACGGAACAGGAGTGCCTCGATCGAGAACTATTCGCCGCTGACCGAGAGTATCGCCCAGTCTTTCATCGAATTCGAGAGGGAGATCTACTGTTCTTGTTCAACCTTAGCAGCGACGTGCTGTGGGGCGTGTTCCGGGCGACCAGTGATGGCGGGTATTCTTTGGAGCCCGAGGCGTTCGGTGGTAGATACCCATGCCAGGTGAAGGTGTCCTGTGTGGGAAGACCGCAGGCTCTTCCGATGGGGAGCAAGACTCTCTCAGAGCTGTTGGACAACGGGAAGAACGGAAGCTGGAAGCGCTACAGGAACAGACCTCTGTCTGGGAAGCGACTAGCTGCCCTGCTGCAGGAGTATTCGGCGCTGGAGGCACAGCAGATGCCGATGGTGTTCCAAGGCCCAGGAGTGGCAGAGCCCGCGCCCGCGTACGGCGGATTGATCGCGCAGGCGGTTGCCCCAAAAGGCACGCCGGATATTGAAGAAGAGATACCGGTGCTTGAATCCACGACTTTGTGGGATTTCCCGAAACAGAGCTACGGCCCTACCCCAAAGGGCAGCAACAAGTATGCAGGCGTGACACCTGCACTAATCATCTACAACATGATATGGCGCTACACCCAGCCAGGGGACCTTGTTGTGGACCCTATGTGTGGTAGCGGGACCACTATCGATGTGTGCAAGACCGAGGGCAGGAGAGTTATCGGATACGACATTGGTTCCACGCGTGAGGACATCATCCAGAACGATGCCCGCCATATTCCCCTCGAGGACGCGTCAGTAGACATGATGTTCATCGACTCGCCGTATGGCGACAACATCAAGTACAACGAACATCCCGACAATATTGGTCATCTCACCGCTGAGGGGAACGAGTTTTACGATGCGCTGGACATGGTCATGTCAGAGGCGCACCGCGTCCTAAAGGAGGGCAAAGTACTTGGCTGGCTGATCGGTGATCAATGGGTGAAGCACAAGTACACCCCAGTCGGATTCCACATTTATGAGCGCCTGTGCAAGTACTTCGAGCCAGTGGACCTCATCTGTGTCACTCGTCGAAGCCAATCATCTAACACGGGCATCTGGCACGACCGTGCCAGGCGCTTCAATTTCTACCTTAGAGGCTTCAAGCATTTGATCATAGTGCGCAAGCCACTACAGACCCCATCCAAGCGGAATCGAGGAAAGGTGGAGTGGGCGCGGTATGAGCGGTAAGAAATTGAATGGAATCAAACTAGAGATCGTTGAGCTGATTGATCAAATCCGAAGTGGTGCGATTCCTGCGGACGCGGGATGGACGGCGATTCAGCGTCTGAAGGCTCGCTACCTTGAAGAATGGGACGGGCAATCCTGGAATTCCTTTGTAGGAAAGCGATTCGAGGGATTGGTCCACGGTCTCGTCAAGGGCTACATTCAAGGGACACGAAAGCCGAAGGGCTTCGAAGTTGAGGTAATGACCGGCAACGAGGTGGCGAAGGACGAGATAGTCTGCAGGAAACTGAGCGTCAAGTACGGGAAGTACCTGATCCTCCCTGATATTGATTCTGCGATTGTCCTGCGCTGCTTTTCTGATCCATGGCGCACAAAGGTCGTAGCCGTTGTCTCCTGCAAGACCAGTCTTCGTGAGAGAATCGCACAGTGTGTATACTGGAAAGTGAAGTTTCTTTCCTCTGTCGTCCTCAGGGACATCAGTGTCTTTCTCGCGACGGCTGACCATGAGGGGCACTTCTTGGTCAAGTCGAGACGGAGGGGGTACGATGGGATGAGCCGTAATCGGGTGATTGCGGAGAATGAACTGGACGGCGTGTATGTAATGAGAGACGACCTAGACTGCGACTCGACTAGTGAGAAAGTCAAGGTGTTTGACCAGCTTTTCCTCGACTTGGCTGCCTTGGTTGCGAGGTCGTAGTGGATTGTTGTGCGGCGGTGCGATTGGTAGCCTGGAATGACTCGCGGCGCCCCTTGGACGGTGCTCGGGTTTGGTTGCTTCAGAATGCCGTTTCTGGTCTAGCCGTATGAAACCGAAAGCAGTGGAAGCAACGTACTTCAATCCCTATGTGCCCGGCGTCATCTGCTTCACGAATCGTGCGCAGTTTCCCTTGGTCAAGGAGCAGGCGGTCTATGGGAATGTCGATTTCGGCGACAGACCGAGACAACCCTCAGGTCAATCGCTTGCGCACAGTCGCAGAACCAGATTCGCGAAACTCAGAGACCTGTTTTCCATCCGAAGGGACTCTCTGGTCTTCTTCTTTCTCACGGGCGACTCTGTGCTGCATGGCGTGTGGAGGGTCACGGGAGATCCGTTCTATTGGTCAGAGCCTATCTTCGATACGTCCAACGTGTATCCGTATCGCTTTCAAATACAGCATTCCCTCAATTTCAGGAATCCCGTGCCTGCCTTTGAACTACGCAAGCTACTCAACTCTGGAGCCCTTTGGACTATTCGTAGTTTCGAACGGGAAGCCAACGCTCTCTTCTCATCAGTGAATCCCATTACAAAGGAGGAGACCCAAAGCATTCTGGAGTTGTTCTGGAAATACAACCATACCACTGACCCGCTAGTTGAAACAGCGGCGCCCAACAATCTAGCAATTCCCCAATCGATGAGTGTGAACGAGCTAGTGATGAAAGACGTCTATGACCTGGATGTCCCGACGCTCATTGTGGCGGGTTCCCAATGGGACCAGAGTTGGGAACTTCGGTACGAGGAGGCTCTGCAGTGCCATCTTGCGTACCACCTATCACGACTGCCCCACGCGCTTTCCGAGAGCTTTGGTCGCTACTCTGAACTAGTCCGCGAGGTCCCTGTCTCCATTGCCGGACAGAACAGGCCCGATTTCCTTCTGGTCTACGAGGACGGTTTTACTGGGTTGCCGTGTGTATACAGTGTTATCGAGATGAAGCGCGGCATTGCAGGAATTGGAATGATGAAGCAGCTTACGGAGTATATGAGACTCCTCATGGAAAGAAAGAGCCTTGATGCTAGCTCGACTGAAGGCGTACTTGTAGCGTCTGGGTTCGAAGAGCCATTGATCGACTACATTCGCAATCGACAGAAGATAGAGACCACCAGTGATGTGAGGTTGGTGAAGTACAGTGTCGCCGAAGGCAGAATGTCGTTTGTTCCCGTACTGATTGAGTAGCCTTGCGTGACTCGGCCCATCCGTGGGAGTCCAGAATCGCAGCGATCATTTCCTGCAATACCAGCCTTCGGGAGCGGATCGCCCAGCCTTGCTACTGGAAGCTCAGGTTCGGTGCCTGTGAAACACTGAAGCGGGTAAGCGTCTTCCTGGCAACGACGGACAATGACGGCGACTTCCTGCTACAAGACAGTGACAGTCGGTATGGCGGCACCAGTAGAGATCGCGTGATTGCGGAGCATGAACTTGATGGCGCGTACATCATGAACGCGGCCTTTGGTGGACATCACGAGAGCGACATGGTGAAGAGCTTTGAGCACATCTTTCAGGATACCGAGGCTCTCGCCTCAACTGGATAAGAATGGCTGACAATGCGAGACTGTCTTCGCTTGGCGGGCTTGGCCCCTGACGATACGATGTTGTAGTCATGTCAGGACGTTGAGAATTGGCTTGTCTGATTCACTAGTCTCTTCGCGGGAGTGTCTGCCTCGTGTGTCTTCGCTGCAGGGTCAGCCTTCGCCGATTCTTCCCAAGAAGTACTGCTCGATGTAGTCCCACCTTTCAGTGTTTGACATCTCTCGCCCGAAGAACTCCTCCATCTGCTGCATCGCGCGTTCGTGTCGCCTCTGCACATCTGTGATCAGCGCGTTCGTGTACCTCTCATCGTCAGCGTATCGTAGCAATCGGTAGGGGTCGTTGAACCGCACGAGTATGCGCGATAGTCTGCCCCCAGTCAGCTCATATGTGCCGAGTCCGAACGCCTCGAGTACGTAGGCTGCCTTCAGGCGGTATTCGGTACTGGCCTCGTTTGCGGCAACGTACTTGTGAAATCGGCGAGTGTCTCCTCCGAGCATCGTGCTGAACTTGCGCATGACAAAGGACTTCTGCTGTGAATACGCGTTTGGCAGGAATCGGTATTCCTGGTCACCTCTGTCAGTCCTCCTTTCCTCCAGGAAGGCCGCTTGTTCGGTGAGTGTCGACCTGCCAAGTGTCATTCACCAGGATCTTTGACCCACCCGTCACCACAGTCTTTGACCCACCCGGGGCAAGGTGACTTGTATCATCCTCAGGTCATGGCGTCAATTCCTCCTCTTGTGCGGTGACAGCCGCTCTCGGTAGCTCGTGCCTTCGATGACTATCTGGTAGCTGGCGTTGGCCAGCCGGTCGAGGGCGCTGTTGCCCAGGATGGCATCGTCGAATAGGCCCAGCCATTCATCGACGGTGCGGTTGCTGGTCATTGCGAAGCTGGAGCGGCGATGGCGCGCGATAATGAGTTCGTACATGTCGGTCGACTGCTGAGCTGTCATGCGCTGAAGGCCAAAGTCGTCCAGGATGAGGAGGTCCGGGCTGAGGAAAGAGCGGAAAGTCTTCTCCAGGGAATGGTCGACTCTGGCTTGGGCGAGTGTCCGCAAGAAGTCATCGGCGCGGATGAAGCGGGCACTGTTCCCGGCGCGTACGGCGGCGTAGCCGAGGGACTGAGCGAGGAATGACTTGCCGACGCCGACCGGACCGACGAGGATGACGTGCTCGTGGCGGGCGATGAAGTCGAGCGAGAAGGCGGCATCGAGGAGCCTGCGGTCCATCCTTATCTCGGCGGTCCAATCGAAGTCTTCCAGCCGGCAGATGTCTTCAAAACCCGCCTTCTGCAGCTGTAGCTCCATGCGGCGCTCGTCGCGGCGGCTTACCTCGTCGGCGAGGAGTATCTGCAGAAAGGTGGCATGATCGAGCTGGTCCCGCCGCGCCAGGGCGAGCCGCTCCGGCAGGGTGTTCAGCATCTGTCCCAGCTTCAGGCGTTTGAGCAGGGGCCTGAGTTCCGTTGTCGTGCTCATGGGTTCACCGTCCTTTCGCTGCCGATAGCAGCCAGTCCCACGGAGGGGCCAGCGCTCCCGCAGTGGGCGAAAGCGCTGCCGGGGCGGGCGTATCGGCCGGCCAGCGCGGGCATTGCCTCTGCCGCAGGGCTGCTCTCGGTATCGAGGGCTTCGATGAGGATCCGTTCCAGACGACGCACGTCAACGAGATCGACGGTCAGCGCTTTGCAGCAGGCAGCATCAAGCCGGGCCGGCGTATAACGCTCACCGAGCCGGAGGAGTTTCTGCGCCTGGCGCACCTTGGCCCAGGGCAATGGACCGCTGAGCAGCTTGTTGGCGAAGGCGCCGACCGACTCGCCCAGTTCGGCACTCTGTCGCTTGAGGCGATCAGGACAGCGCAGCGTGTACGAGCTCAGTTCCTTCGGGTAATCCTCCGGATCGGTGGACCGTCCGCCTCTGGGCTGGCGGGGATGCACCTTGACCAGTGTCCCCCGATGGTACAGTCGCACTAGTTTCCCGTCGCCTCTCACTTCCAGCTTCGTCCCCGACGGGCAGCTGTGGTACGGCACTGAGTACAGCGCATAGCGGTAAGCGATGTGGAATTCCGGGGGACACCACACTTAATTGCTCGTCACGTTGGGAATCAGCGCTGAGTGAGCCCTGGTGGCCACTGATTGCCTGACCTTAGCTTCAGCACAGCAGAGATAAGTGTGGTGTCCCCATAATTATCCATGAGCTTTGTCAGTGATCAAGCGGCAGGCATGCAGGTATTGACTTCCGATGGCCTCCAGCATGATGATGGAGGCGAAGATGCTGGCTCCCTGGTGTCCTGGCAACCACTTCAACAGGCAATCAAGCCCGACCGCTGGAGGACCTGAGTTGCGAGCGACAACTACTCCGCTACGGAGGATATGACAGATGGAACTCATGGACATGTGCCATTTCATCGGTGGTCAGCTACTGGTGGCACTGCCATCATTGGTTGGCTGGACGGCCGCACTGATAGTCGCAGTGCTCCTGAAGTCACATGGTGGCGGCAAGCCTGTCACGCTGCTGATTGTCGGCAGCGCGTTGATGCTGGGCGGCACGCTGTTGCGCCTGCCAGTAGCTGGACTGCCACCAGTGCTCATGAACAGGGGCTGGTCGGCTCAAGATGCTGCCGGTGCGATGTCCGTGTTTGGTCTCGGCGTTCAGCTGGTCCAACTTGCGGGTACTGTCTGCCTCGTGTACGCCTTCTGGCAGCAGTTTCATGTCGGTGAAGCACTCAGGCGGGAGAGTTCATAGTCAACGCTCAACTTGCGAGACACAGACCACTAACAGAGATGGGCGATGAAACAGTGGCAATCAAGGTTGGCGGTCACAATCTTGGCAGTTGCTGCCTTCATTCTCATCCGACTTGGCCTTCGGTCGTTCAACCTTGACGTCCTCTTTCACGAGCAGATACCGGTTGGCACACCAGGCCGCTCTCTGGTTATGCTGGCAGTTGTAGCCCCGTTCGGTATCGTGCTGCTGGCATCCCTGCTCGGATCGACTATCGCCAGACGATCAACAGTCATAGCCTATGCTGGCTCGTGGATCGTCTACGCAAGTCTGCTATCCCAGGCACTACTGAGCATGTCCGGGGCATTCTTGTTGATCTTCCCGCTTGTGCTCCCAGTCGAGCAAATCACCTACTGGCTAGGTCTCCACCCGGCGCACAAGGGATATCTGCCCATCCAGTACACAAGTGCGCATGAACCGATTGTCACGGGCTTGATCGCCATCGGGTTTGCATTCATCGCAGTGGGGCTTGTTCAGGTCATCAGAGCCAGGCGTCACAATCGTCTCGCAACGAATGGGTTGTTCGCGGCCACGCGCCATCCTCAACACCTGGGCATCATCGCCTGGACGCTCGGATTCGCTCTCTGGGGGTCATCCGTCATCGACTTGGTGATCTGGTTCATCATCTCGTATGTGTTCGTGTGCTTGGGCATACACGAGGAAGGGAAGCTCATCCAGAAGTTCGGTGACGAGTACAAGCACTATCAGCAGCAGGTGAGGTTCATGCCACCATTTGTCCTCGTTAGAGGACCGCTGCTACCGCGCGGCGGCACAGGCAAAGAGATCGGGACAATGGCCGGCTTGTTCGTAATCGGGATTGTGGCAATCTTGATGTTGTTCTATCTGGTTGGTGTACCTCGGTAGCAGGGAATTCCGGGGACACTACAGTCAGTTGCTCCTTACGTTGGGAAGCAGCGCTGAGCGAGCCGTGGAGGCCATTGATTGCCCAACATTAGCTTCAGCACGGCAGAGATAAGTGTGGTGTCCCCATAACTAGTGTCCCCATAACTAGAAGGCAGGGCAGCAGGGTACGCGCAGCGGTGAGGAACGTCGAGGGGACGGGCGAGGCATGCCGTCGCCGCTGCAGATAGTCCCTCTTCGCCCCACCGCGGGCAGGCACAGAGGCCTGTCCCTACAGATATGGTGGGTCACGAGCCGCGAGTCGCGGAATACCCCTTGCCTGTGATATAAGTAGTCCCACCATGATTGAACGCGAGAGTCCCCGCAGTACAAACGAGCAATGGTCTGCGCACACGCAGGACCGGCGAATGACGAACGTGTTTGAGCGTTACCTCACCCTCTGGGTGGCGCTGTGCATCGTCGGAGGCATCACCCTTGGCAAGGTGGCGCCAGGCCTGGCGAGGACGCTGGACGGCTTCTCGATATCGGTCAATGGCGCTCCCGTGGTCTCCATCCCCATTGCCATCTGCCTGTTCTTCATGATGTACCCCATCATGGTCAAGATTGACTTCGCTGAAGTCATCAAGGCGGGGAAGAGCGCCAAGCCCGTGGGATTGACGCTCTTCATCAACTGGGCGGTGAAGCCATTCACGATGTACGGCATTGCGCTGCTGTTCCTGGGAGTGCTGTTCCGTGGTTTCATTGGACCGGATGCGGTGGACCTGGTGAAGATGCCGTTCGGATTGGACCTGCCCCTTGGCGCTGCGCACGGCGCCGGAACCGTGGTGCTGCACGATGGTGTGAAGATGCTGGAGGTCCCACTGTGGCGCAGCTACCTCGCGGGCGCCATATTGCTCGGGGTTGCCCCCTGCACTGCGATGGTGCTGGTGTGGGGCTATCTGGCGCGCGGCAACGCCGGTCACACGCTGGTGATGGTAGCCATCAATTCCCTGGCGATGCTGGCACTCTATGGCGTGCTGGGAGGGTTTCTGCTCGGTGTGGGTCGGCTGCCGGTGCCGTGGGAGGCGTTGCTCATCTCTATCGGCGCGTACGTTGCAGTGCCGCTTGCGGCCGGGTACTTCACGCGTAAGTGGATAATCAAGGCCAGAGGGCCGGTATGGTTCCGCGAGAGATTCCTGCACGTGCTCACTCCTGTGACTATCGGCGCGCTGCTTACCACTTTGGTGCTCCTGTTCAGCTTCAAAGGGGACGTGATTCTGGCCAACCCCCTCACAATCGTGTGGATTGCGATTCCGCTGTTCCTGCAGACGACGCTGATTTTCGGGCTTGGATACGGATTGGCCAGACTCATGAAGCTGTCCTACGAAGATGCCGCGCCTACGGCGCTCATTGGGGCATCGAATCATTTCGAGGTGGCCATCGCCACCGCGGTCATGCTCTTCGGCCTGTCCTCCGGGGCGGCCCTGGCCACGGTAGTGGGCGTGCTTATCGAAGTGCCGGTGATGCTGCTGCTCGTGAAGATATGCCTGCGGACCCAGCATTGGTTCTCCGCCCCTGCGCCACGCTAGTCAAAGGGAGCGCCCTCGCCCCGGAGCATGGATGGCGACCGACCTGTTGGGCCGGTTCGCCGAGAGGGCTCCGTGAACGGTGGGTGAATTCTGCGAATGTTGGGGGCACCACACTCAATCCCATGCTGCCGTCTCCTGCTGCTCGTCAGCCTGTCCTCCGATGGTGCCTGCGGTAGCGCCATCCCCGCCGATGGTCCACGCAATCGTGGGGGCAAGGCCGGCGCCAATGGAGCATCCGGATATCCTGCCCATCGACAATAACTGAGGGGTGTGCGTGCCGAAACGCCTTTGAGGTCCTCTGCAAGTGAAGTGTGTTTCGGGTTGAGCGCAGTCGAGGCGACGGGCGAGGCATGCCGTCGCCTCTGCAGATACAGAGGGCCACGAGTCGTGAATCGCGCTTCGCGAGTCGCGGGCTGGTGTCCCCGCGATGCGGGTTGGGGAGTGTGAGAGTAGCGGCCTGCGAGTCGACCCCAGGTGCTGCGTGCCGTCTGCACTTCAGTGCCATGGCCCGCCCAGGTTGTTCTGAATCATCCAGCGCCTCTCGCGCGGTCCGGCGCGGGGATGAACCGGGTCAAGGAGGTGGTATCCGCTGGACGATAACTCCAGGAGTGGGGCGAGGTCGCGTTCATCAAGGCCTGCGTGTTCGAGTGTCCAGCCGAGGCGCTTGGCGGCAGCTACGGTACCGCACCTGAGGGCGTAGCTGATGAGCTTGTCGGTCCGGAGGGAGTCAAGGTGGTCCTGGATTACTCCTATCGCCTGCCCCATGCCGCCGAACGCACGAGGAGAGATGAAGGTCTCAAGAACAGTGCGCTCCCTGTCTGTCATGCTGACCCCGGAGTGTTCATCCACCCAGATCTGTTCGATACCGAAGAAGTACTTCGGCCTGACAGTCACGAACTCGTACCTGACGCCCCGGATGGTCCACGCGTGCTTCCTCCGACGGTCGGTTGCTGCCGGGCGGCGCATGCCGGGCGTAACGACCTTTCTTGGCGTGAAGGCGGTGACAACACGGGGAATCTGTTCCGTGAGGCCGTGGTAGTGGAGTGCCGACCAGTGGCTGATTGCGGATGGAGTCACAAGGTGTGTCGCAATCGTGAAGGAATGTGCTGACGCGGTACCGCGGACCGGTTCGGACACCACGTAGAGCCCTCGTCGCAGACGAGATACCCACCCGCTGCGACTGAGGTTCATCAGCAGGGGCGCAACAGAGCGCGCAGGGATTGCCTCCTGTTGGGCGACACTCCTTGCCTCGTCGATGGAGAAGACGACGAGTCCCTGTTCGAGGATGGCTCTCAACAGCTGGTCCCTACGCATGCGTCATTCCTCGTAGTATGTGACTGACCAGGAGACTGTCGGATAAAGAGCCCCCTCGGCATTGGTACGAAGGGAACATCTCGGCCACGGGGCGTAGTCGAACTGAATGTGCACTCCCTTCCTTCGTGAAGTGGCGTACCAACCCCTGCCCTACGCTGTGTAGCCTCACCGTCAGTGTAGTTATTCCGATAGTCTCCTAGGAGCCTGTCGGAGTAATGTTTTGCCTGAAGCTAAATGCCCCCGATTCTTAGGTTGCTCTAGCTTTGACTCAGGGATTACTCGGACACACTCCTAGAGAAGCCAGACAATACCTGTGGAAATCGTACTGCATTACTTCAAATAGGGCAAATAGACGCAGTACGATTTCCATATCTCCGCTGTCAGTCCCTCGCGCTGCATTCGTTGTCCCTCGTGGCGTGTCTCTGTCCGATGAGGGTGCCTGGTAGTCGCTCCCGGTGCACTTGTTGTCCCTCGTGGCGTGTCTCTGTCCGATGAGGGCGCCTGGTAGTCGCTCCCGGTGCATTTGTTGTTCCTCGCAGTATGTTCTCTATCCAAGAATGCAAAGTAGTACCTGTGGAAAGCGTACTGCGTTACTGCAAGAAACACAAATGTACGTAGTAAGAAATCCACAGGAATGTGACTCTGCAGAGTAGGAAGAAAGCCAGTGCGTCGCAGCCGCGAACGCGCTCCACGCCACTGTCAGCGCTATGCCGGCGATGATCGACGCGATGTTCAGCGCTATGCGGACTTGACGCAAATGGCCGTAACCCATAGTTTTCCTATGGGTTTCGTGCGCTGGTGTCAAGCGGCAACGGTTGGCATTGATGAGGCAGCTGGGCACCGCTCCGATTGAGGAACTGAGTGGGGTTCGCACACCCTGAATGCCGTGACTTTGCAGGAACGCTGCGGCCTAGGCCCTCGAAGACGGCGGTGGGGATGTCCGTGATTCAGTCAGCCACGTGACTGTCTCCAAGTAGGGACGCATCACATTTGTGACACGACACACCCTGGCGGCTTCCCACAGTGCGTCAACAGTGGCTTTTCCGCTGGAGAGGGTCTCGCGAAGGGCTTCCAGCGCGACATCCAGTCCGACCTTGTTGCGGAATTTGAAGCAGTCGGCGACGGTCTTGGCAGGGCTGTAGACCCTTACCGTCACACGATTCACGTCATGTTCTTCGATGCCGAAGCTGAATGCATGGCCGGATAGGCGTACCAGCTCAAGTGGTGGGTATTCGAACTCCGGCTCCCATTTCCTGTTCTCGATGGCGATCCATACTCTGCTTGAGACCTGCGTCGTCAGGTTGTGAAATGCGAGGGCCGTAATCAGGCAGACAACCGCGTTTGGCACCCGCGTGGCGAGCTCTGCCAGCGCGATGGACTCGCTGGTAAGCGCCCCCGGCAGGGCGTAGAGTCCGCGCCCGACGCGGACCAGGTCGCCAGCCCGATGCAGCCGCAGGAGGTATTCGCGAGGAATCCCTTCCGCCTCGACGTCCCGGGGCCGGACTATCCCGGTTTGCGCGGCGAGTGCGAGGATTCTCACCTTTGGATTCACGGTCTCTCCTTGTTGCATTTCCTTGGTAATTATAGACAAGTACCGAGGAAAGGCAACACTTCAACAGCAGATCCGTTGGAGGCAGTCGGTCGCCGACAAAGCAGCCGCATTCCGGGGAGTCTGTGGATTACGAGTCGCGAGTCGCCGCTGGCAGCGAGACAAGGATTACGAAGGAAGCGCAGCAAAGTACTCGTAGGGGTAGGGAACGTAGAGGGGACGGGTGAGGCATGCCGTTGTCCCTACAGATACACCACACCCCGTCCTCCCGCGGGCAGGCACAGAGGCCTGCCCCTACAAGATAGTCCCCCTACGCCCCACCGCGGGCAGGCACAGAGGCCTGCCCCTACAGACACGGTGGGTCACGAGCCTTGGGGTAGCCGGGCAATGCGTTGGGTCAGGACGCGGCCCGATGCTGCCGGACGTTCTGGGCCTTCCACTCCAGCATGGGTTGTCGTCGGATGCGGTCCTGCAGAGACGCGTCGCTGGTCAGGAGCGAAGGGTCGATTTCGCCATGGTCGAGCAGCAAGTCAAGGAAAGCACGTTCGTTCTCCGTCAGCGGCAGTACGGCGGACAGTGCCTCGCGACACTCCTTCACCATGCAGGAGCCATAGCCGGCGGCAGAGGCGTCGGGAGCCTGCTCATGCCTGTTGAGCGTGGGAAGGAGGCGCCATTCCAGGTCAATTGGGTCGAAGTCAACATCGTCGACCGACACGGTCCTCCAGTCCTTTCGGTTCATGGCTCCGTAGACAACGAAGGCGGTCCGAAGCCGGTCACGTTCAAGATTGTCCATCTGGAGAATCCTATGGCTATCGAACAAGTCTCTGGCTTGCCTGCGCGACAGCAGTGCCGCAAACTTGCCTGCCCCAGCTCATGGATGTCGATCACGGGAATGCCACGGGCCTGGAATACCCCGAAAGCGTGGGAATCACGCGAATGCACGTCCCAAAGCGGCAGTCTGAACATGAAGTTGAAGTCGACTTCGAGGCTACCCCTCTGGCCAGCGAACCCTGCGTAGCTCAGACGCCACTTTCCTCCAGCGTGCTCGCGTGGCGTCCTGACGACGCTGAACCCTTCGCGAGAGAACACCGAGCCCAGCGCTTCCTCAATGCGGGGGCGATCTGCTTGCATGCCGGCCACGTCTGCGGCCCCCACGTAGTTGAGATCGATGTCCAGGGACAGTCGCGGGAGGTCGAGTACAAACAGGTTCAGAGCCGTTCCACCCTTCAGAACCCACCGCTCTTTCAGGTAGGGATGAGCGTTCAGCGCGCCAAGAAGGCCGATGAGGTGGAGGACTTTCTCCACCATGTCATCTTTGAACCCTGTCGCCCTCGCGATTGGCAGCACATCCGCGGCGGTGAGCTTCATAGCTCCTCTTCCCAAGAGCGGTTCAGAATCTCGTCGGGGATGATAAGGTTCCACCCTGCGACCAGCCGTGAAGGCCCCCGCTTCCGTCGCGCAAGGTAGTGCGGCTGGCGTGGACGAAGCCGGCGCAGAGCCGTGAGGTGTGTATCAGTGACCATCAACTCGTCTCGGTGTACTTCGAGGAAGAACCCGACCTTCGCGGCAGTGGTCGCGTTGGCGAGCAGGTTCACGTACTCGATTACCTTATCGAGGTCGAAGAATTCAATCATCTCGAGCGAGCGCCAGATCTCCTCCCAGGTTCCGGCAAGACGGGGTTGGTCGAGCACGTCGACGAGAGTTCTTTCGAGGTCGGTTGCTCTGAGGTCTACTCCCCAACGTCGGCGGACTGTGACGCCGAACGTCTCTTTCCCCTTGGCCCGCAGAGTGGGTGGCACGGGAACGCCTCTGATTTCGTAGCGCCCCAGGCGAAGCTGCAGTGTCCTGGCTGTGGAGACGTATACGATTCGCGAGTAGATGGAATAGGCCCGGCCGTGAAACTCAAGCGCAGTGTGGTATGCCAGGGTCGCATCGGGTGCCAGCTTCACCGCAACCAACAATGGATCGACGGCGCTCGCATCGGGCTCAGAACCGATGGGAATCACGCCGTACAGTCCGCGCCGCAGGGGAAGAATCCGGCCCCGTGAACGATAGTAGGTCAGCAAGGACTTCCTCGTGTTGGGACTGCGTGAGCCCCTCTCGGCGAGAAACTGCTCGAGTTCATCCACCGTGAACACGGCGCGTTGAGAAAGAAACTCGCTCATACGCACAGGAGCTTGGGCTTGGTCATGGCGCGACATAGTATCAAGAAATCTAGCACCAACTTGCGTGCCGGTCAAGTAGGTTCTTCACTTGATAACTGGTCGATATGGGGTGGAGGAATCCGACGCTATCGCGCGTGCGCGTCAAGTCGGGAAGTCTGTCACGGCAGCCGCGCCACGAGGCATGCCGTCGCCGCTGCAGATAGTGCCTCTTCGCCCCACCGCGGGCAGGCACAGAGGCCTGCCCCTACAGATATGGTGGGTCACGAGCCGGCGGGTCGCGGAATACCCCCCGCCTGTGAGACAAGTAGCCCCACCATGATTGAACGCGGGAATCTCCACGGCACGAACGAGCGATGGGCTGCGTACACGCACGACCGGCCGGCCATTGCAGCCGACATAAGGCACTTCATTGAGACTGTGAGGCAGGACGTACCTCTCACGGCGAACACGACTGTGCTCGATGTCGGCTGTGGCTGGGGTATCACCACCTTCCATCTCGCCCGCCAGTGCAAGGTCCAGGGAATCGACCGTTCACCGGACAATCTGCGCCTGAATCCGGTCCGCACGGTCTCTCTCATGGATGCCACCCGGCTCGGGTTCGCGGATGCCAGCTTCGACGTCGTGCTGGCTCACCACGTGCTGCACCACGTCGTCGACGTCGCAGGAGCGCTTGCCGAGATGGCCAGGGTGTGCCGACGCTACGTGGTTGTGGCCGACCTGAACAAGTGGAATCCGGTCAACCAGGGCTTCGTGCTGCTGGGCGCCGAGGAGCTGCCGAAGCCTTACTTCAGTGCGAAGTGGCTCGAGAGGGCCGTTGAGGGAGCTGGAATGCGAGTGATACGGCGGCGGACCTGGGGGACGCTGTCACCTTACGCGACATCAAGCGCGCTCGTGCCGCTGCAACGAAAGCTCTGGTTTGAGCACCCGCTGGGGCTGGAGCACCTCATCATCGCCGAGAAGGCGTGAGCAGCAGCGCGGGAATTTGACACCCGTGTCTTGTCCTGGGGTTGATGGGGAGGGTTCGGGTGTAGGGGCGGACCTCCGTGTCCGCCCGTGGTGGTGTGCCGGGGTGGTTTCGAATGTAGGGGGCGTTCGTGAACGACCCGGCCATTGTCTGGAATCACGGTTGCAGCCCGCTATCAGCCATCACACGCGGTTCTTGCCTACCACCGCGGTGGGCAGTCAATCACCGGGCGCTTCCCGAAGCGCCCCTACACCGAATCGCAACACTTGGTCGTCCCCGACGGGTGGACACAGGGGTCCGCCCCTACACTGAAATCACGGAACTCGACGACCACCGACATGCCCGTCCGCGTGGCTTGTGGATGCCGCTCACCCATGCTAGACTGCCGATAGTAAAGAAAAACCTTTACGGAGGCGCAGCGTGGGCAGGTCTACGAGGATAGTCAACATGTCCCTGGATGAGCGACTCTATGAGGACGTCGACCGCCTCGCTCAGGAGCGAGGCTCGTCCCGCAGCCAGATTCTGCGGGAGGCCCTGAAGCAATACGTGGCTTCCGAGACCCGGTGGAGAGAGATCCGCCGGTGGGGTTCCGAGAGCGCGGAGCGCACGGGAGTTCGTTCAGAGGCCGACGTTGAGCGTATCGTTCACGAGTACAGGCTGGAACATCGGTGAGCGCCCCGGCGCTCCTCGTGCTGGACACGAACGTCCTCATCTCCGCCGTGCTGTTCGGGGGAACGCCTGAAGCCGTTGTCAACCTGTGTCGCAGCGGACAGACTCATCTCGTGACCTCAGATGCAATTCTTGCGGAGTTGTCCGGAGTAATGCGCAGGAAGTTTGGCATGGGGAGCCGGCAGGTTGTGGCTATCGTCGAGGAGTTGCGTTCGTTCGCTATGGTGGTGGTTCCCGCAACCACGGTGAATGCCATTGAAGAGGACCCGGACGACAATCGCATCCTGGAGTGCGCCGTCGAGGCGGGGGCGGATTTCATCGTATCCGGGGACACGAGGCATCTTCTGGCTCTGGGCGAGTACGACGGGATTGCGATAGTCTCTCCGGCCGAGTTGGGTGGTCGTCTCTCAGACGGAAAGGGCCGAATGTAGGGGCGGACCTCCGTGTCCGCCCGTGGTGGTGTGACGGGGGTGGTTCGTGATGTAGGGGTCGTTCGTGAACGACCCGGCGGTCGCACGTGACCTCGGCTGCCTGTACTATAGACGCCATTCTTGGCCCGCTTGTTCGCTACTCCCGTGTCCTGCCACAATGTCCGGGCGCTTCTCGAAGCGCCCCTACAGGGAAATTGGGCAATTCCACCCTGCCGGCAATCCAGCCGACTGGCGGACACAGAGGTCCGCCCCTACGGGAAACAGGGCGTTCCGCCCTGCCGTCCCCGCCACACGACCCCGCGGGCACGAGCAACGTGCCCCTTGTATCTTGATGTACAGTGTCCCAGCGATGTCGCGGGAGAGGGGAATCAGACGTGCCCCTTAGGCGTAAGAGCCTGTCGCGTAGATTACGATCCCCTCTCCCCGGCGCCAGTCCCAAGGCCGGACGGTATCTT
>JAUVZB010000106.1 GCA_030602785.1 Dehalococcoidia bacterium | reverse complement strand
TCTACCGGATTAGGAGGGTGCCATGAAGGTCGAACTCAGAGAAGACGGCTTCAAGGTTCTGGTGCAACCCGATGAGCTGAACCTGATCCAGCGCTTCTTCCCCATCTTCGCTGTGTTCATGGAGATCTACACGGCGATGGCCTTGAAATTCCTGGTCGTCGGCTCGGCCGCGCCTGAGGAGAAACTGAAAGAAGCCGTGGCTGGGGTGGGCGACCAACCCACAGCCGCTTTGATGGGCGACGCTGCCGATAAGCTCCTGGGCGAGGAGGTAATCCGCAGCTTCATGGAGCGACTTGATGCCATACCCCCTGAAGTCTGGCGCACTCTCCGACCGGAGTAGAAGATTACATGGAGGTGCGCCGTGAACAAAAAGACCTATCGGACGTTCAAGCTGGAGGAGAGTGTCCCTAAGAGGGCCAGGGGGATAATGTCTCAGATCCGATGGCAGGGGACGGAGAGTCTTCCACCTGAGCTCTCGCCCTTCTTTGACTCCGGGGTGACGCTGTCGGCGGTGCTGAACGCCGGTCTCGCTGCTCTGGAGAAGGCTTGGCAGGAGGCAAAAGAGAGGAGGGGGAATAGCACGTAATGGAGGTACTATTCACAACCAAGGAAGCCCCTGGCGCCCTTCGCAACGGCACCATAGTTGAGAAGATCGACTCGAAGCCGGAGGACACACACCGCGATGGCGCCCGGGCCACAATCATGGGCAGCCTGGGCTTCCAAGACGACCCCATCCTCACCTCGGAGTACGGGTACTTCGTGGTCTGGGATGACATGCTCGGCGTTCCCGTCTTCACTGCCGGCCACCGCATACGGCCGGTGAAGAGGGAGAATTAACCGTGAGGAAACTAGAGACAGGCCAGTGGTACTGCTGTAAGGCCTGTGGCCTCGTCTACCAGCGGGGCGACAGCCACCACCCGTGGGCGCCCTGTGGGCACCCAGCTGCCCGCCAGAGGAAGGCCACCGCGGTGGAGCAGGCCCTGGTCCTGGTCGAGAGACACAGGGCGGCGCTGGACAACACGGCTAACCAGGCGGCAGCCAAGTCGTAGCTGGAAAGGGGGACGCTATGAAGGTCGAGAAGGTGTCTGAGAAGGAGTTCGACGGCCTGGTCGAGGCGGAGCACGCCAGCATTGAGAGGATCGAGCTTCTGAGAGCGCGAGTGCGACAAGACGCAGAAAGGCTCTGGGACCGGGCGACTCGAGAAGGCCCGCTAAAGGTCACGCCACAGGACCCCAGCGAAGGACTCCTGCTGTGGTTGTTACTCGAAGAGACGAAGCCGGAGGGGGCTGAGTTACTCAAACTCTACCCGCCCACCGCCTTCGGCCTGCGGTGCTGAGAGGTTGCCGACACCTTTACTGGAGGATAGACTATGGGTATGTCAAAGGAAGAGAAGGCCGTCCAGGACATAGTGAACGGGGCGATGAGCAACGACGTCGCTCAGATCGCCTCGGGGGTAGCCCACCTGGTGGGCGAGCCCCTGGGGGGCATGATCACGAGTTTCATAACCCAGTTCACCGCCAGGCAGGGGCACTCACTGGGACCCTACATCGTCCTGGGGCTGATGCCGAGCGCGCCCGACGAGGTGGTGGACGCCGCCTACAGGGCGATGGCCAAGAAATACCACTCAGACAAGGGCGGGTCGGATCAGGAGATGGCCAGGATCAACAAGGCCTACGAGCAGATCAAGGAGCAAAGGAGGGGGTCTCCGACAGTCTAGTCTTGAAGGAGTAAGCGCTATGGAAATTGAGCCTGTCGACAAGAATGAGATCGCCGAAGTCCTGCTAGAGAGGGACAAGCAGGATCGCAAGTCCCAAGAAGATCGAGTATCCAGCGAACGAGAAGCTGACCAAATTTGGCAACAGGTTCAGGCCGTAGGCCCTCTAAAGATCACCTTCTCAAAGACGCCCAATCAGTTTTTCATTCGGGAGGCCTTGATCAAGAGAGTCCCAACAGGTGGTCGATTTCTGGAAACCTTTACGGAGAGCCTAGCTCCCATTTTTTACCTCTGGTTTGACTAGCGGCCTATTCTCCGACAAGGCCTACGAGGAGATCAAGAAGCGAAGGAGGGGGCTATGAGAATCCCACCCCATCTACGAGAGGTCCTGGAGCGCTTCCTCCCTCCCGGGACCCCCTGGGACGTGGAGATAGTGAGGGGGGTGCCGGCCCGGGGCCCCTCGACCTTCGCCGCGCTCCCGATGGCCGGCGGCCTCACGAGGATCGGCAGCGCCCGTGACGGGGTGATCACCATCCACCCCGAGTTCTGGGCCCCGGAGACCGCCGCGGGGATCGCGCTGTGGGCCCACGAGTTCTACCACCAGCACCAGATCGCCCACGTGCCCAACTTCTGGGACAGGTACGAGGCCGAGGAGATCACCGTGGAGAGGTTGGGGCTGGACCCCTGGGACAATCCCTTCGAGGAGCCGGCCTACCAGCTGGAGGCGGAAGTGTACCGCGCCCTGGTGGCCGACGGGTGGGACCCGGGGGGATGGGTACCCGTTGGGGTGCAGACATTCGCCTAGCTGGAGCTGACATAAGGGTAAATAGTGCGAACCGCTTCCAGATACGCATCACCGGTTGCAACCACTGGAATGACGCCTTTCCGTCGAGCTTTTGAAGGCAGGGCGTTGCGAAAGGCGTCGCCGCCCCGGAGGGCTTCTTTCCTTCGGACATTTTCGGACTCTCCTCAGGTATAGAGGCTTATCTTCCGAATGTAGAATGCCTCGACGGGCAGCAACAGCAGTTGCAGCGGTTCCCCAGGTGTAATTTGAAGGCTCCCTGCCCCCTGGCTCTCAGCTACCATCACGCTGTCCACATAGGCCCGAACCAGGCCATCTTTCCAGAAGATGAGCTCATAGGTGTGGAATTCGTTGATCCCTACTGGTACCAGGGCCACGTGCAGATACTCACCTCCCATTACCGCAGCCGTTGCCATTGCCTGCGCGTCCCCATGCCAGAAGAGGGCCCACGAGAGCCGGTCGAGTTCAGGCGTGTAGCCCCCTTGCCCCACAAGCCATGGGTTGCCTCCAGGGTCACGTGTCCGAGCAGCCTCAACGACTACTCTCACCTCATCGGCTGCATCCACTGGTGAGGGCAGAACCTCCTGAACCGTCCTTATATCCGCGGCCTCAAAGACCAGCGTGTTCGGCTTTCGCCTTTGTGCCTTCCTCGCGGCCATGCCCAGGACTACTACACCCATTACGGCCGCCGTCAGAAGGATTAGAAGGGACCATCCTTGTTTCTGGCCTGCCATCAGAGTTACCTCCTGAGATTCCTCAAAGCGTTTCCCCGAAGGCCTCCGGATGCTGGGATTCAAGGGCATCCGTTT
>JAUVZB010000127.1 GCA_030602785.1 Dehalococcoidia bacterium | reverse complement strand
CGACCTGCCGGGGGATGAGGGTGCTCACCTGACTGACGCGAATGTCTGCGACTGCTTGACCAACAGTCGTAAACCAGAGGATGGGGACGGGATACCAGGCAGCAGGTACGGCCATATGCGGCTAGACCTCGATCTCGAGGGCTCCACCTTGCGCTACGGCCCTGGCCCTCTCCCGGAGTAGCTGTGCGACCCGCTCGGCAGTGTCCTCCTCGAGGGGCACGCGGATGTTGACGGTTTGGAAGGCCTCGTCCATGTAGACGTAGTTGACGTCGATCTTGCCACGGCGAGCGGGGTCGGTGGAAGGGTACTCGTTTCGGGCGACTCTGCGATACTTGGGCATGGGAAGCCTCCTTAGGCGGACTGTTTGGTCTTGGTGCCGAAGTAGTAGCCGATGATTGTGCCGACCAGGGCGAAGAGGACCTCGGGGGCGGGCTTGCCCTGGATGGCCAGGTAGCAGATGGTGCCGCCGAACATGAGGGCCAGGAGGCCCTGGATGAGGGCGCTGGATTTCCACAAGTCGATGAGTTTGTCGCGCATGGGGATCTTGCCCTCCTATGGCTCGTTTCTACGGCTCGTTCTGGGTCACGATCACGTTGTCCACGTACCCGATCTTGTTGAAGCCTAGCGTGCCCTCGAAGCGCACCGACAGCTGCATCATTGAGACTACGCTACCGCCTGTGTCCTCTACGCCCAGTCCCCTCAGGTCGTGCTGCACATTGTTGAATATCGCTCGCACGTACTCGTGTCTGGCCATGTCTATCACCATCTTCAGCACGTACACTGGCCGGTTTGTCACCCATACCCTGGTAGGGTCTCCGTGATCCTGGAAGGCTCCTGTGTCATCCCAGTACTGCAAGTAGTAGGGCGGCACTCCCACTACGTTCCACTGTACTTCCGATCTGTATGCTCGGACTGCATCAGCCCAGTCGATGCGTGCGTGCCAATTGCAAGCCGCCAGCACACCTGAGAAGCTGAACTCCAGTCCTATCCCAGAGCTTACAGGCTGAGGAATATCCAGCATCAGAAACGCCTCGAAGTTTGCGGTGTTCCCTGTGGTCAGTCGAAGCGCGTACGCTCCTTGTCTGGAATGCCCCGTCATCAAGTCTATTGCTGCCAGGCCCCCTGAGAGGTTGAGCGTTAATGCTCCTACCCCATCCCGGAAGTCGGTCGCAAACAACAGATCGCCCCTTCGATCCCACAAGTGGGGACTCCCCAGGCGTACCGCGTGCTCTCCCAGGTCGTCCAGGCCGAATACAGTCGCTTTCGGCCCTACAAGTCCCCAATCAGGCGTTCCGTGTGGCATCTTTCACCCCTACACTTCCAGGGTCATCTGATAGCCCAGCAGGTCGATCCGACATGTGTCTCCCACGAGAGACCCCCAGAACCAGATGCGAAGGACGTCCCCAGGGTCTAACCACAGATCACCATGGAAGAACGAGGCGACGTTGACGCCCATCGCTGCTGTAACTCCATACCAGGTGTGGTTTACTCCTGCGCGTCGCAGATCATAGGTATGTCCAGTCGTGGGACTGGTAGCGTCGAGGACAGCGATGTTTGCCACCCTCCATATCTGCCCTGCTGGTGGACTGTTGCTGTCGAGGAAGCCATTGGCACCAGAGATGACGGCCTGCCTGCGGTTTACGAGGGCTTGGTCGTAGCTGAAGAGCTGATCCTCGCCCCGCACCTGGACACGTCCTTCGTCGTCCACCCTCGGTACGTGCCAGTGAGTCCCATCCCAGAAGAGAGCGGTACGCGGGGATGGTGGGCTGACTCGAGTTACACCATCATCTGCTAGGTACGGCTCGATTTCCGGCATAGTTCGCCTCCTGGCATGGTCAGGCCCCTCTCATCATGTCCAGGGCCTCGAGGGTGCGCTGGAGCGCCTCCAGCTCCCCCGGAGGTGGAGCGGGCTCGACGAGGACCATGAAGGTGGGCGTGTGGGGATAGAAGTCGTCGAGGGTCCAGGTCTTGACGACGAACTCAAAGGGCGCTGCGGTGAGCGGGAAGCGATCGGCGAAGTAGAACATGTAGTCGTTCCAGTGAAAGGAGTCGGCGG
>JAUVZB010000091.1 GCA_030602785.1 Dehalococcoidia bacterium | reverse complement strand
CCAGGTAGAGCCCGATATAAGGATCTCCCTGATGAAGGCAAGCCTCTGCTGCGTCCATGGCCCCCTAGATCTCGATGGTCGCGGGGCCAGCGGCCTCAGCGCGCTCGGACGCCTCGCGGAGCTTGGCGGTGATGGTCTCGGCGTTGTCGTCGCTGAGGGGGATGATGATGGTGACAGTCTGAAAGCGCTCATCCATGTAGACGTAGGCGACGTCAAACTGCCCCCGGCGGGTGGGATCCGTCGCGGGGAACTCCTGGCGAGTGACCTTGGTGTAGGTTGCCACAGGGGACCTCCTTAGTGTTGGGTGCGGTTCTTGGCACCAAAGTAGAAGCCGAACTTGTCGCGCATCGATGGGCCCTCCTAGGTGGGCTCGTTCTGGGTGAGGATGTAGCGGTCGACGGTGCTCCCCGAGGTGTGATTGACCTCGCCGGTCACCTCGTACTCCGACTCGAGGTAGGGCCCGGTAAGGTCCCCCACCTGGCGGATCTGGTAGGCGCTCATGTCGAAGACCCGCTGATTGAGCAGGAGCCGCAAGTAGTAGCCGGTGCCAAAGTCGCAGACGAGCTTGAGGGTATGGATCGGTCGATCGAGGCGGCGCAGAGTCATGGGCCCGAGGAGCTGCCAAAGGTTGCCGACGTCCAGGTAGCGGATGTCGCCGAGGAGGATGTTGTCGAGCCGGACCTCAGCCTCGTAACGGAAGGCGCCGTCGCGGTAGTGCAGGCGGAAGTACATGTAGTAGACCCAGGGGGAGAAGCCGAAGGAGATCTCGAAGCCGCAGCGGGGCATCTGGGTAATGGGCGTGGTCCAGGTGACCAGGCCCCCGGTGTCGGCCTCGGCCACCATCTGAAACTGGAGCGAGAGAGACCCGTGGCGCGAGGCGTCATCGCGGATGACGTAGGCGCTGTTGGCCGAGCTAGCGGCGGGGACACAGAGGCCCAGGCCTTGCTCGAAGGAATCGAGCAAGACGACCTGGCCCCGGCGATCGAAGATGACGGGCGAGTCGAGGCGGGCGACGGCCTCGGCCAGGTCATCGAGGGTGTAGCCGAGGGTGCCAGCGGCCACTACTCCCCAGTCGGGCAAGCCGTGAGGCATGAGAAGCTCCTAGACCTCGAGAGTCATCTTGTAGCCGGTGACCCACATGTGACAGGTATCTCCGATCTGGCCCCCGACGAACTCTCCACGGATGGTATCGGTCGCCTTGGCCCACTCCCAGCCATACCAGCAGGTGCGCTCAGCCAGGGGGACGGCCCTGGTGACGCACCCGAAACAGTAGGCCACGGCGCCGCTGAATCGGCACCACCGGGAGGAGGTGATGTTGCGGTCGGCGTTCTCCAGGATGATGTTGGTGATAACCCAGACGTCGCCCGCACCCACGGCCGCCGTCTCCAGGTATCCGTCCGCCTCGGTCAGGTCTCCCGTGACGTAGATCTCGAGGGTGTCCTGGTAGGTGTGGAGCTGATCCTCGCCCGACACGAGCAGGCGACGTCCTTGCCGAAGCCGTAGGCGAGCGGTTTTGCCGCTGCTCTCTACTTCTGCGATGGGGACTTGCCCCCCCATGAGCTCCTAGACCTCCAGGGTCATTCTGTAGCCGTGCCAGTAAAACTCGATGTCGTCGTTGAGGGCGCACCCCAGGAGGCTTCCCCAGATAGCCTCGTCCTCTACCAAGAAGATGTGCCCTGCCCATTGGAGCGCGACGTTTGCAGCGGGCGCCACCACACTGACCACTTCATAGCTAACCCCACCGAGCCGGGTGCGCATCCTGCTTTCTGTGATCGCGCTGTCTCGATTCACCAACAGCATGTTAGTGATGACCCACACGTCACCTGCCCCAACCGTACCACTTTGCAGGTGGTGGTCTCCAGCAGCCACGTTGGCCTCGAAGTCACGGCCCATTATCCTGCCCTGGTAGCTGAAGAGCTGATCCTCTCCCCGGACCTGACCACGGCCCCCGACGTCGCACCCCTGCACCCTCCAGGCGGTGCCATCCCAGAGCAAGATCGCTCTCGGATGGGGGGCGCCGGTGGGCAAGATCTCTGGCATGGTCAGCGACTCCTCAGTAGGCCGATCATCTCGAGGCGGCGGCGGAGGCCACGGATCTCCTCCTCGGGCGGAGCGGCGTCCATCGTCACGGCGAAGAGGAGCTCGTGGGGATAGGTGTCGTCGAGATTCCAGGTCTTCATGACCAGCTCGAGCGGCTCCTCTAAGATAGGGTACCGATCGTGCATGTTGAACACATAGTCATTCCAGTGGAAACTCGTCTGCGGCGTGTAGGGCCAGAGCTGGGTGCCCCAGTACCAGATCTGCATGTGGGCCAGGCCGTAGCAGCCCTTAGGGAAGCCCACCCACTGCTCGGTGGTCGTGCCCGGATACACGGTCAGCCGCGTGATCATGGGGGCGGTGGCGAGCGTGAGGGGCGGCGTCAGGATCTCCGCCTGGAAGAACACAGAGCCCCCCTAGGGAGTGGTGTAGGGCTCGAGCACGTAGCCCACCACGTGGAGATCGCACAGGTCCCCAACCCCGCACGGGTCGCCGTTGCCGTCCGTCTCGTACAGGAAGCGGGCGTAGATCTGCCACTTGCTCAGGATGGTGATCTTGCCGTGGGAGTAGTGGTACATGCCTGCCACCAGGTTGAAGATGGTGTCCAGCTCAAAGTGGTGAGCGCCGTACAGGAGGCCGATCTCGACGTCGCCGCCCGAGCTGTTAGCGTTGCAGACCGAGATCTCGTCGATATAGAAGACCTGGTCGCGGCCGGTCCAGGGCTCGGTGACGAGCTCGAGGAAAGGAGCCCCGGGCACCTGGCTTCTCACGCGCCACAGAAACGGGTCTCTCTGTTGCGGCATACTCCCTCCAGAAAGGCGCCAGGGCCCGAGGCGAGCCGTTTCCCTCGAGCTCTGGCGACTCTGGTGTCTTCTAGTACGGGTGTGCCTGCTGGACCACGATCTGCTCGAGATAGTCCTCAGCGCCCTGGGTGAGGATCAAGCGTAGGTTGCCCATCTGCGAGACGTCCAGCCAATCCCTGTCGTCGTTCTGATCGCCGAAGGGGTAGCAGTAGCAGTCGAAAGGCGTCCGCGTCTGGCACTTGCTCCAGGCCTGGGTGTTGGTGACCGTCGAGTTGGTGACGTCCTCGATGTCCATGGTGAAACAGTTCCCGGCCCAGCCCCGGACACTGACCATCCGGCCCTGAGTCGCGCTCACCAGCAAGCCCTGGGCGTAGGTGCCCCCGTAGTGCTCGCGCTGATCGTTGTCGGTGCCCTCGTGCTTGAGGTGAAAAGTGACCTCGGGGAACCAGTCGCGCATGAGCCAGATGAAGTCGTGGCTGTTCAGATCCCAGGGGATCCACTTGTCCTCATCCTGCGAGAGCTTGAGCCTGGTGATAGCGTCGTTCATCTGACCGCACTTCTTGTAGGCCCGCACCATGAGCTTGCGGATGTTGAAGTCGGTGGGCAGATAGGTGATCTCCTGGCCACCCGAGAGGCTGGCAAACTCCTTGAGCTGCTTGTTCATGAGGTAGCCTTTGGGCCGGGCTCCCTCCTCCATGATCTTGGCCCAAACGGAGATGGCGGGCCAGTCGTCGGTAGCCGTGGCATAGGCTCCGGCCCCGACCGCAGCCACCGCCTGGATGTCAAAGGTGATCCTGAGCTGGGGGTTGCGGAACTTGCGCGGGTCGAAGATCCACTCTTCATCCCAGAGATCGCGCCCGAAGGTGATCGGGAGACACCAATACTGGGACATGCCCCCGAGCTCCTGGTGCCAGTGAAACGGCGTGCGGGCGTGATCGAAACAGTACATGGCGATGCACTCGGGCCCGTTCATGGCGGCGATGACCTCGGAGCCGTCGATGACGGCGATCTCCTCGACCAGGTAGGGGATGCACCCGGCAACGTTGGGGCCGGTGGCGTGGTTCTTGGTGAAGAACCAGACCTTGAACTCGGTCACGGGATCGACCAAGTTGATGTTGAAGGTCCAGGTGCGGGCGTTCACTGCCTGGACAAGCCGGTCTTGAAGGACAACGTCTCGGATCTTCATGATGTCCTCCTAGCTCGCGCCGCGTCTACGACGGCCGATGGCCTGTAAGGCGCGCTTGTTCTGGATCATCTTGTCCTCGCGCTCGGCGTCGGTGGACACAGGCATGGCGTCGATCACAGCGCAGACGGCCAGCCGGTCCTCGCGGAGAGCTGCAATGACGCGCCGGATCTTGGGCTTGCGGTCCGTGATGCCCTTGGTATAGACGGTAGACCCCATCCTCTCGATGGTGGCGATGGTCTCGGACTCGTCGACCAGGGCCATGCCGCCCTCCCAGGTGCCCTCGTTGATGACGCGCTGCATGGACTCCTTGTAGCGAGCGATGGTCGTGCCTCGGAGAGCCTCCTCCTTGAAGTTCTTCTTCGGGCGGATGGTGTTCGTGAGCCACTTGTTCGCATTGTCCGTCGCGCCCTTGACCTGCGCGGTCGCCCAGTCCTCGGCGGTGGGGAGTCGCGGGCCCAGGATCATCGGGTTCCCGGACGTGTGGCCCTCTCGGAGCTCCTGGCCGAACTCCTCGTCTGTGTCCATCTTCTCTCGGACTGCGCCGATGAGACCGATCAGCTCCACGACTGACAGAAGAGGAAGGGGTTCACTGACTGCCATTATGTGCCTCCAGTGGAGCCTCACGGCCCCGATTAGGTCGCAGAATACCTCTGTGCTCATACTCAGTATACTCTCTTTACGGATGG
>JAUVZB010000081.1 GCA_030602785.1 Dehalococcoidia bacterium | reverse complement strand
GGGGGTTGGGGGGAGTGGGAAGCGGGGCGGGGGCAGGGGGCCACATCGAAGCTATTTGGTACGAATAGCTTTGGTGGGGCGACCCCCAACCCCCTGGGGCGCTGGATGCTCAGTTGAGGGGGGCATTGAGGCGGCACAGGGCGCAGCCCTGTCCCTAGCTCGGTGGTTCGCGGGCGTTCGAATCCTCGATAGGTAGGACAAGTCGGAAGCAGTCGCACCAAGGGGTGTGGACTGACCTGTACTCGTTTTCGCGGGTCTCCTGCCAGAGATGAAGCTGGATGTCGTTGGGGTCAAGGGCGGGGATGATGGCCCACGGCGGGCGCTGCCAGTCCTGCTCGTAGGTGATGTGACCATGGCGGGTTGGAGCGTCCGTCTCCGGCAGCTTAGGCCAACCTTTGGAGTAGGTGGCGGCTCGACCCTCCTTGACCATCTGCTCCCACTTGGCGAAGTACGCGCCGACACCCTCACGGGACTTCGCGGCCTCCTGGCCGACACCCTCGCCTACTCGCTTAATCCAGATGTTCGGCCCCCCCCCGACGTCCTGCCACCACCTGGCAAGAGTACGTTGTGTGGTGTAGGTCCAGGGGGCGAATATGAGGTTGACGTGTAGACGCCCCCGCTTGGTACGCTCCCATGTACAGGCGTACTCCAGAGAATGAGGAAAATTGCGCCGCAAGCGGGCCACTAAACGGGCCACGGAGCGCACGGCCGTTGGCTTGTCAACGGGTTTTGACCACGTCCCGACGAACCATCCACCACCGTGCTCTGGAGACAGAATCTCCAGACCGTGGGCAATTCTCCAGGCAACACGCTTACGGCGTTTGACACCACAGACGGGGCAGTCTCGTTTCTTGCAGGGGCGGTAGAGGTAGCGCTCGTACCCGTGAGCATAGCAGGTGGCGAGTAACCAGCGGCCCCATTGACAATGCGCATGGGGGGTGTCTTCGTGAGTTATGCCTTCCCATTCGAGTGAAGGGGACGGCGATGCTTGTGGTGGGGGCGTGGATGGCGCTGGCGGAGCGTGGAAGTGACCTTGGAAACCAAGGTCTGCAAGAGGTGGCCGTTCGAGAGTGGAGGTGATCAGACTCCTCTCGTGTTCATTGTGATGGATTTCGCTTTGGCCCATCATAGGGTTTCAGCCTGGGGATCGGCCAGGGAGTCCCCACGAAGGGGGGCGCAGGCGCTCGGGACCCGCCATCACACGGGTTGCCCTATCCTCCTGCGCCCACGGTCATTCTAGGGCGGTCTGAGGGGGAAAGTCAAGGGTTGGGTGGGGGTTCCTCCTGCTCGATGGGCGGGTGGTCTTTGACCCAGTTGCTGAGGTTGATGTAGGCGGTGGGGTGGCGGAGCTTGAGGCATGGGACGCAGACCGTGACGCCTATGGGGAGCTTGAGGGTGATGACGCCTCGGCGCTTGCAGGCGGGGCAGAAGGTCTTGAGCTTGTTGTGGCGGGGGCCTGTCGGGTTAGCCACGGGGTTCCTCCGGCTTCTTACCGGCGACCAGGGCCTGGTGGTCACGGAGGTCTTTGCACATGGCCTCGATGGCCTGGTCGAAGTGTAGGTCGTAGAAGCCCCCGTATTCGGCAATGAGCTTGAGGAGCTTGATGCAGGGGTTCATTGCTTCACCTCCTCCACCACGAGCTCGTAGTCCAGGGGGGCGATGTCTCCGAGGACTAGCTGCTCTTGGAAGGCTGCCTTGGCCTCCTCCTCGGTGTCAGCCTGGATGTACTCGATGGCTTGCCAGGTGATGCGGTACTTGTTCATGCTGGCCTCTCCCCCTTCCTGTACCTCTCGTTGAAGATGGCCCGAAGGTCGCTGCGGATGGCCTGTCGTGCCTTGGGGTGGCTGAGGCCGTAGAATATGCGGTACGCTTCTATGAGCATCTCCAGCTTGTTCTTGGGTGTCATGTGGATTCTTCCTTCGTGGCCGCGGTGGCCTTCATGCTGGCCCTGGCGTAGAGCTCCAGGACGCGGCCGTGGTCTATGAGGTTGCGCAGCCTGGTGTGGACGCTGTCCAGTTCGTTCAGGAGACGGGCCAGCTTTCGGGTGTGCGGTGGCATCTTGCGGATGGTGACCTTACGGTAGGTCATGGCGTTCCTCCTTCGTGGGGTTATGCTGCCAAGCCCTGACTCTGGAGATGGCCGTGAACCGGATGGCCTCCTGGTACGGCGTGAGTCCTCCTCGCCTCTGCCGCAAAGACTCCAGGTAGTTGACCGTCCGGGCGGCGTCCCGGAGAGCCTGGGTCATGGGGTCTAGGGTACTCCCTCCGTAGTGCATTGTCATCGTCCTTTCGGGCCGTATGGCCCCCCGGCAAAGACCTAGCGCCGGAAGGAACTTGACGGCCCCAACGGGGACGTGGGAGCGCACGGGGCGACTGTCCAGGCTTCGGACAGGTTGCGCGCAGCTTGCAACCTGGAGAACGGCGCAGACCGCTGTGGGCTGGACACGAAGGTGGGGACCCCGTGCGCTATGCTGGCGTGACCTGGGGCCGTCGGTAGCTTTCCTGGGGGAGAGTGGGGCCAGGACGTTCCGCCCTGACGGAATGTCCTGGGGCCAGGTGGTCGGCGTGTTCCCGTGGGGGGTTGGCAATTAGCTGGGGGTGGGAAGACGGCGACGAACGGGGCGGGGGATGCCGGTAGCCTAGCCTGCGGGGGTTTCCCACTTGACGTAGAGCATGGGGTAGAGGATGCCATGCGTGCCGTCGGGCCTGTCCCCGACGGAGAGCCAGTGGGAGCCGACGAAGCGATAACGGGTGTACCAGTCGGGCCATGTGTCCTCTGCCGAGCCGCGGAGCCGGACGGCGGCGCGGTCCCGGATGGTCAAATCCGTTTCCATGACTGCGAAAAGGGCGTTGGTGTCGTACCAGCGTCCCTCGGGTTGCCAGTGTAGGACGAAGCCGCTGGAGATGGTGTAGGCGGCGGTGTTCCAGTCGTCGAGTTCGAGGTCGGACTGGGGCCAGTGGTAGGTTGCTGTGGTGCGGATGGCCTGGGCGGCACAGTGGATCATGCCCATGCCTCTCTCTAGCTTGAATTCGAGGAAGGCGTAGAAGCGGGCGTCAAGGATGGTGGCGAACTTGGGGATGTTGCTGATGTCGAAGCGGGAGTAGCCACGGTACCATGAAACACGGTCTAGACCGTCGGCGTACTTGCCCGCCTCCATGTAGGCAGAGGGGTAGTAGGTGCGCCAGAGGCCGTCTTCACGTCGCCAGAGGTAGCCGGAGTCAGGGCGTCTTGCAAGATACCATTGCTCGTGTAGGGTTTCAAGGGCGGTGCGGTGGTGCATGATGATTGGGGAGCATGAGGGGCTGGGGAGGCCGCCTAGTGTGCCAGCGATTCCCCACCAACGCTTCGTGCAGATGTCCCAGTCAGGCATAAGGAAGGTGTGCTGGATGGTGTCTCCGTCCTCTTCCTGTTCAACGGCGGTGTATTCAACGAAGCACCACCTTGGTTCGAGAAGGGCGCGGGCGCCGCGTAGCTGGTAGCCTTCGAGGCGTTTTTGGGGTGTGACGTGGGTGTAGTAGAGGGTCAAGTGACACTCGACGTCGGTCTGGAGGTAGACCCGGAAGAACGGTGGGAGTACCCCGTGGTGGTACTGTGTGATGAACCATCTAAGGCCGGTTTCCGGCAATGTAGGCCCTCGTGAAGAGGTCGCGGCCGGTGAAGGGGAGTCCGGCCACCATGTCAATGTAGGCTTGCTTGATGAAGGGTGGCAGGAGGTTGTAGGCTCGGCTGGCGTAGCCGAAGGCTTCCTGGTTGGCCTTTTCCAGGGGGAGGGGGTCGCGCTTGGGCCAGTGGGGCCACATACGAGCGCACGGTATGCCCATGCAGTAGTAGAAGTCGACGACGTTCTTGAAGGAGTCGATGACGTGCTGTGGCGGCATTTTGGTGAGGCGTACCAATTAGCTATCCGGGTCGTAGAGTTGGGTGATGATGGTACAGGGACCTGATGGCTCGTCGTTGTGGCCGCAGAGTAGAAGCTGTGCCCGGGGCGATTCGCGGTTGGTGGCCCCAGGGTTGATGACGATGGCGTCGGGAGCACGGTCGATGGCCTTGTCGAAGATGTCGCGTGCGTCGTCTTCTTCCTCGAAGGCCATGTCAACGAAGACTCGGTAGAGCATGGTTACGGTCCTCTCTGGCGGAAGATGGCGTTGATGTGGGAAGGTGTGAGCACACGGTTGTAGACGCGGGCGTCGTCGATGATGCCGCCCCAAACCTGGCCTGCGGGGTCGACCATGCCGACGCGGAGGGGGCGGGTTGTAGGGAAGAAGGCGCCAACGAAGGGTGTGACGCTGTCGGGTATGCCGTTGGAATAGAGGCGTATGTTGAGGCCGTCGTAGGTGGCGGCCATGTGGAACCAGGCGTTGTGGGGGACGGGGACGAGGGACGTTCCGTTGGCGATGGGGCCAGGTATTCGGCCCTGGAGATGCCAGAAGTCAGTAGGGTCGACGTAGACATCGTAGCCGTGCCAGGGGTTGACAGTCTCGAATTTAGTCACGACTCGCTCGAAGGCTCCCCAGGCGTCCATGTATACCCAGGCGGTGATGGTCAGGGCGTCGGTTAGATCGAGGGTGGGGTCAACACCACAGTTGATGTTGTCGTTGATGTGGTCGAACCACCTTGCGCCTGCGATCATGCCAGGGACGGGTAGGGCGCCGACGATGGTCCCGTGGTTGGCCTTGCCGGAGAAGTCGCTGGCCAGAGCTCCCGTTTGTTCATCGAGGCGTAGCCACAAGACTTGGTCGACAGGATTACGAAGGTAGACGCGCATGTGGTACTGGTAGGCTGTGAGTCCGAGGAGGCCGCCTGGAGCGCGGTAGGCCGCCTGCTCCGCGGCCGACAGAGAAAGCCAATGCTGAACGGAGTCGAAGTACCTCCAGCGCTGGTAGAGTTGTGGAAGGGTACGGGCGTCGGGGTGGGTGGGGATGGTCTTGGCGACGTGGAGACCCTTGTGGCCGGAAACCGTGAGGGCTTGCCCCACGGTTCCCGTCGCACCAAAGGACATGAATGGCGCTTTTAGTTTTGCCATGCCGGTGATCCCCCCGGATGGGCTACGAAAAGCCGGCGGACCCGTGGTCGGTTTTCGTCGTCAGGCTGGCTAGGCGCTCTTGACGTGGTAGATGCCGGTGCAGCGTTCCCAGACGACGACCTGGACTTCGAGGTAGACGTAGTAGTCAATGTCGGAAGCGCCTGCGGCCCACGTCAGGGAGTAGGTGTTGTCGAGGTCGTCCACGAGGGCGACGGTGACGGGGAAGTGGGTCTTGGAGGTGCCGATGCGGGCACGGTAGTTCTGACCGGCTAGGGAGTTCTCGACGTCCACGTCGAAGCCAACGGCGGTGGGGGTGTCCACCTCGACCTGGGAGCATAGCCGCCAGGTACTCGCCGCCCTGTAGATGGCGATGGCCAACCTCATCATGGCGTTGAAGCCGGACATGATCTCCGCGAGGGTTCCGGCCCACCTGTTCCACGCGATGCGGTCGGCGTCGGTGTAGGCGTTGGTGTGCCAGGCGTCTACGGCGCTCTCGAAGTGGGCGCGCTGGGCGATCTGGAGGGTGCTCCTGGGGTTGGCGGGCACGACGTACTCGCGCACGGCGTCGATGCCTTTCCAGGGGAAGTAGACGAGGGCTCCGGCGATCTTCCCGCTGGCCCCGAAGGAAAGCAGGGGTGCTTTGAGTTTCGCCACTGTGAACCTCCTGTGGTCTGGATTAGCACAAGGGTACTGCGGCAAAGAGTTGGGTGTCAAGGGAAAGGGGCACAGCTGTGCCCGTTTTAGGGCCCACGTTGAACAAGTCTTAGAAAAGGTCGCGTGCGATCT
>JAUVZB010000113.1 GCA_030602785.1 Dehalococcoidia bacterium | reverse complement strand
GGCAGGTCCGAGATCTTGTGCCCCAGGCCAGCGATCGCGGGCAGGGCCTTCTCACGCCCCCACGTGGTCAGGTCCCGGATCTTGCCCTGGCCCCAGGCGTACCAGCCCACGAACCTCCAGTAGAGATCCCACCCGAGCCCGTCGACGGCGTTCTTGACGCTTTCGATCTTGTCTGCGATCGCATCCTTGAGGGGATTGATCACGTGATCTCTCAGCCACTTGACGGCCGGATAGATGGTGACCGAGTAGACCCAGGGGAGAAAGTTCCAGGGCTTGCTCCAGTAGATAAAGTCCCGGCAAGCGGAGGCGATGTTCTCCCAGATGGTGGGATTGTGAAGGGTGGTGTTCATGCCCCCCTGGGCACCGGCAGCGGTGCCCATAGAGACTTGAATGAAGCCCTCGACGGTCTCAGCGGCCCAGCGGAGGCCGATATAGGGATCGCCCCAGTTGCACGTGTCGTCCATGGCGTCCATGTTCCCCTAGATCTCCACCTCTTGCTCGCCACCGGCGGCAGCGGCAGCGGCCCTCTTGCGGAGCTCCTCCCGAACCTTCTCGGGCGAGTCCTCGGCAAGGGGAAAACGGATGGCGACGGTCTGAAAGAGCTCGTCGTGATAGACGTAGGCCACGTCCATCTGCCCGATCCGAGTGGGATCGGTGGACGGGAACTCGTGGCGGGAGACTCGAGTGTACTTGGCCATGGGGAACCTCCTTGCTTTGCTGGAATTGGGGGCGATTCACGAATCGCCCCTACGAGGCACCTCGATTGTTGTTGTCGGTGCGAAAGTAGAACCCTAGAATGAGCATGAAAGCTCCAAAGAGTTCCAGGGGAACCTCGCGCCCAGCGATCACACAGTAACAGATGGTTGCGGCCAACATGATGGCAAGGATACCTTGCACCAGGTCGCTTGACTTGAACCCGTGCCACAGTTGCTTTACCATGGGGATCTTGCCCTACTCCTCTTGACGCTTCATGGTGCCAAAGTCGAAGCCGACGATGATGCCGACCAGGGCTGCCAGGATCCCGGAGACGGGGCGGCCGACGACCGCAAGATAGCACACCACGCCGACTGCGGCAAGGGCCATGAGGCCCTGGATGCGAGCACTGGTTTGCCAGAGATCGACGATCTTGTCGCGCATGGGGATGTCCTCCACCCAAAGGGTGTCCTAGTGACTAGACGGGCTCGTTCTGGGTGACGATGACGTTGTCGATGTAGCAGTCGGGATTGTGGCCTGCAACCCCAAACTGCCAGATGGCGAAGTACCAGTAGGGTGCGCGGGTGTCGGGCACCACATGCACCGGATACTTGAAGACAGCATACGTCCGGTCGTCGAGCATGAACCGCGCGTACTCGCCGGTGGCCATGTCCACGACCAGTTTCAGGGTGTGCTCTGGCCGCAAGCACTCATTCAGCGTGATGGTGCGCTCCAAGAAGGCCCACTCCCCGGGGTGGATCCAGTACCACAATTGATGGGCCGTGTGATTGTAGGCCACCAAGCCCACGCGCTCATTGGTGCCATCGTACCAGACAATCTCAGCTCGCACATGCTCTGTCCACTCGGCCACAGAGAAAGAGAACTCGAGGCCCACGGGCGAAGGATCCTGAAAGGGGAAGGCCAGATGCAAGTAGGCATAGTGATCGTCGTCGCTCCCGGCCCGCAAGCGAATGGAATAGGCCCCCTGGCGAGAGTGGCCGGTCACCAGGGCGATACCGCCACCGTCGCCCGAAAAGGCCGTGTGGAAGGGTCCCAGGCCCTCCCGGAAGTCGGTGAGGAACAGGACGTCGCCACGGCGGTCCCAGACGTTGGGGCTGCCCCGGCGTGCGACCGCCTCGGCCAGGTCGTCGAGGCGGTGTACGACGCCGGTCTTGACCACGTCGGAGTCGTCGGGTGCGCCGTGGGGCATGGGGACTTGATCTCCTCCTCAGGTTTCCAGGGTCATTATCTGGCCGGTTAGCTGAACGACGCAGTCGTCGCCTGCCAGGGCCCCGGTAAAGTGCACTCTGACCACGTCGCCCTCTTCCAGGTAGACGAGTCCATGGTACTCTGAAAAGATACCGATTCCAAACGCCTCTGTCTGGCGACGGAACGCGATGAGATCGACCCCTTCTGGTGTATAATAGGCATGGCTGGTCGTCGCGGTTATCCGGTCGTAAGCCGCTACGTTGGTGACCACCCAGATCTCGCCCGCAGGTGGGCTGTTTGAGTCATAGAACCCATCGGCGCCCGATATGATGCCCCTGCGATGACTGGCCAGCCTTCCCTTGTAGGTGAAGAGCTGGTCCTCCCCCCGCACATGGAGCCTACCGTCGGAGTCCACCTTGAGCACGTAAAAGTTGGTGCCGTCATAGCCCAGGAGAGATCTGGGATCGGGGGCCTCTTTGGGGACGATCTCGGGCATTAGTAGGCTCCCACCGGCGGGAGTGCAGGTGTGGCAAACATCTCCAACACCTCCTCGGCGGTGAGCGGCCGTTCGCCCGGCCGGAGTACATTGAAGGCCACCCAGAGGGTGTGGCGGTAGGAGTTGTCGAGGTTGTAGGACTCGACCACGAACTCGGCGGGGTCGCCGGTGATCTCCATGTCCACCTCAAAGTCGAGCGAAGCATCCGAGGAGGGGAACCACTCGCCCAGGGATAGGGGCCAGTGCTGGAACTCCTGGTAGAGGAT
>JAUVZB010000054.1 GCA_030602785.1 Dehalococcoidia bacterium | reverse complement strand
GGGAGTAGCGGTCTCTTCCAGGTCACCGACTATCTTGAAGCCCAGGCGATCCGATGGCTTTCTCATTGTCACCTCCTGGGTGACAACTTACCACGTGTGGTTCATAGCTGCACATGCTCTCCAATCCACGGATTACGGTTGCCGGTGTCGAATTGCCGGGCATCGGTTCCCTCCTCCCTCCGCATTATGTATAAAGGACGTCGCGTGCGGCGTACAGACCCGCCTCCGACCTAGCCGGACGGCTCCACGACCTGCGGCAGGACATCGCGAGGCTTGGTTTCCTTCAACTCGGGGAACTCGTCGAGTGCCTCAAGCCGCGCCCACGTCTCTCCCGGGTCTTCTCTGAGGGCAATCGAGAACGGCCGCGTCACCTGCGCGCCCGACTCGCGGACTATCGGCTTGAGAACGAATTCGGTGCCGGCCGTCGGCGCGCGGAAGATGGCCAACGCGAGGTCGAAGCACTCGATGAGGACAGTGAAGCCCTGTGCTTCCTTCCGCATGTCCCAGTCCTCCACATGCGCCTGCCTCTTCGCACCTGTCTGGTGCACCATCACAAGCGTACAGCCGGCATCCCGCAACTCGTGGCAGAATGCCGCGAGCGGCGAGCCAATTGCAGCCGGGCCCATGTCTCGACCACCCATGATATGGTCGAGATTGTCGATGATGACGAGCGGCGCGCCCCGTTGCTGCTTGATGAGACTCCTCAACCAACCGCGCCTCTCATTGTCGTAGAGGAGGAAGCCACAGCGGGAATAGCACTCCAGAGGGACCTTCTCCAGGTCTACATTGAGCCCGCGGGCAAGCCTGTCGAAGCGGCGCTTGAAGCTCGCGGTGCCGGAATCCTCGTCAATGAGAATCACATGCTCCGGCTGGACGCGGAACCCTCCCAGGAAATCGTGTCCACTCGCAACACACACGGCAAGCTGCTCAGCAAGCCACGCTTTGCCCGAGTGCAACTGCCCCATGAGGGCAACCGAGCTGCCGGCAGGAATGAGTCCCTGTACAAGCCATCTTTCCATCCTGCACCCCCTCGTTCCACAGAATGTCTCCAGATTAAGTATGTTACAAGCAGCGGATTTGTCAAGAAAGCATCGCGTCGCTACGCGTCCGGACACCCGGGCGCGAGCGGCACGGAATGGCTCAGATATCACCCGCTGCCGGACTCGAATGGATGCCCGGGGCCGGAGAAGTCGGGTCTGTAATGTGACGATGCTTCCGGCTCCTGCACCCACACGTGCTCCAAGCCGAGAGCAGCGGCCAACTGCACCACTTCTCCGTACTCAACTGCGGTCACCCTGCGCGATAGCACCGGCATGTTCCGCGCCAGGTGAGCGGGGTAGTACTGGGCCATGATGCTGAGGGA
Source organism: Dehalococcoidia bacterium (assembly GCA_030602785.1). Taxonomy (GTDB): domain Bacteria; phylum Chloroflexota; class Dehalococcoidia; order GIF9; family AB-539-J10; genus SKVJ01. The sequence continues at coordinate 13,220 of JAUVZB010000054.1, read as the reverse complement.
AACCCTGTTGGACACCTCTTCCGCCAGCCACGACAAGGACTCGCGGCTTCCCGCCAGCCCGCCGGGCAGAACGAGGTGCCGGATTATCAACCCTCTTGCGACGGTGTCCTCATCATCAAGGACAAGGTCCGGCCCCACCTGCCGGTACATCTCCTTGATAGCCCCACGGGAGACACCAATGTAGTCCCGCACTCCCGAAAGGCGGGCGGCCACCAGGTCGGACGAGTACTTGAGGTCCGGCAGGTACACATCGACGATGCCCTCGAGCAGGCGAAGGACGTCCGGCGAATCATACGCGTTGGTGTTGTACACAAGAGGCAGCCGCAGGCCCCGCGGAATCGCGAGCAGCAGCGCCTCCACTATCTGGGGCACGAAGTGGGTAGGCGACACGAGGTTGATATTGTGACAATGCAGCTCGTCCTGGAGCCGAAGCATCTCCACCGCGAGCCCTCCGGCCGTGAGCGCATCCGAGGCGTGCAGCTCGGGCCTCTGGCTGATCTCGTAGTTCTGGCAGAAGACACAACGGAGGTTGCAGTTAGCGAAAAACACGGTGCCACTTCCACGACTGCCCGACAGCGGCGGCTCCTCCCCCCTGTGTTCACAGGACGCGGCAACCAGCGCCTCGCGAGGCGAAGAGCAGAAGCCCACCCGGCCGTTCAACCTGTCAACCCCGCACTCGCGGGGACAGATATCACACGCGCCCAGGCGCTGAACCAGTTGCCCTGCGCGCCCCTGCAGCTCACCCGATTCGAACAGAGCCACGTATGATGGCGCCTGTCTCGCGCCGGCCGCACCTGTGTCTTCCATGCTTCGTCTCATCGCAGCCCCATCCACCCAGACTGCACCGGGCGGTTCCACTCCATCACACTCCCTATGATAGCGTGTCCCGATGCCCCAGCCATATCGCACGCGCCGGCAAGCGTGTGTTGACAAGAGCACCCACTGGCCTGCCTGAGCAACACAGGCTTCCCTGCACCTCACTTCCCCACAGTGCGCAGTTCCGCACGCTGTGCGTTGCCCCGGGCCCTTCGCAGGGCGTATCCTGACACGTCGCACGGACGGACAGACGCCCGCGACAGGAGCTAGATTCATGGAGAGCCAGAGGCTGGGCCGGGTGCATCTGTTGAGACTGCTCGCGCAGCTCGAGGAGGAGGCGGGAGACTGGGACACGGTGTATCTGCGCAACGACACGTTGGGTGCCCGACAACCTCGCCCCGTGTTCGATTCCGAAACGGACCACAGACTCCTCCAAGTCGACACCCTGATGGAGGACGAACACCTGCACCGGGAGCTGGCGAAGTACGCCACAGGGTTGGTGCTATTCCATTCGACCAGCGCAACCTACGTCATTGCACCCCCGTTCTCGGTCAAGTCCGACCTGGTCAGCACAGGCAGGCCCGACACGAAACCTCTCCGCGAGATGATGGAGCATCCGCACCGGATTGTGCTCGTGCTGGTCACGTGGGGCGCCTACGTTGCGGCGCTCTACAGGGGAACCGAGCTGCAGCGCCACAAGCAAGGGACCGGACACATCCACCCACCCCACAAGAAGGGAGGCAGCAGCAGTGCGCGCTTCGCCCGGAGGACCGAGGAGCAGCGCCGGGAGTTTCTGAGAAGAGCAGGGAACAGAATCGACGAAAGATTCGGGGACGAAACGGTGGACTACGTCTTTTTCGGAGGGAACCGCCTCATCCTCAGACCGTTGGCCGGCCACTCGCGCTTCGTCGAGAAGTCCGCGCCTGTGCTGTCGCCCCGCATACTGGACGTCAAGCGAGCAAAGCTGGCCGCGCTCGATGGCGCTCTGGCAGAGGCCTACAGCTCTGTGCTGTTCCGCCCGTGAGCAGAGCCAGCGAACACCACCACCAGTCGCCACACATCCCGACTACGAAGGCAACCGGCCCGGAGACTGGCGAACCACGCGATAAAGAAGAAGGAGCCGCAGAAGCGGCTCCTTCTACAACACCACGGAAATCCAGATTATGGTTTCCCGATGCGGAACACCTTCGTCCCACAGGTGGGACAAGAACCCTGCATCGCAGGACGTCCATTCTTCAAGGTAATCTGCTTGACGTCCTTGATCTCGACCTTCTTCCGGCACTTCATGCAATACGCTGTAGCCATAACACCCTCCTCACGATAAACTGAGCTCGTACCAAAGCCTGAAGCTATTTTTACTTGATGACTATTGCGTTGTCAAGGCCTTAGGCCACTGTTTCGGCGCAAAACCACTCGCGCGGCGACCAAAAAGGCGATTCCGGACAGAAGCAGCACCTTCCGAACGACCGGCATCACGGTCCAGAGGCCCTCCTTCGTGCTGTCGAACCACAATCGCCACTCGATTTCAGGGAATTGGAGGAAACGCTTGCCCGTTTCGGGGTCCTGCTGATGAAACTTCGCACGCGGATTCTCGAACGCAGTCTCGGACTTGCCTTCGTACTCAATCCATAGATGCACAAACGAACTGTTGATCCGGTAGGGTATGTCCAGTCGCTCAAAGACAGACGCCAGCACGACGGCTCTCGCCTTGCAGTCCCCTTCGCGTCTCTCGACAATCGTCTCCGTCGAAGGAAAATACCACGGCATTCCGTTCACTTCCCAATCGTAGCGGTACGGAATCATCAGAAGAATCGCCTCCTCCACATCGGCAGGAGCGGAAGGCAGCCCGTCCAGCAGCGACTCGACCGCCACCGGGTCAATATCAGGATTGAAAAGCCTGTGGACGCTCACAGGGAGGTTCAGGGGATTGGGATACAGCACGAACAGTATCCACAGCGCGAAGAGAACGCCGGTGTGTCTCTCCAGGCAGTGCAGCACCTTCCGTCGCGCGACGGGCACGAAGGCCCGGGCAGAGGTTCCCAGAGCGGTCAAGTGCTTCACGAAGGCGGACCCAATCAAGGTTGGGCATTCTAGCACAGACTATCCGCTTCACTGCGCGAACGCCGAGCGCCGCAGGTTTTCTTGACGGGCACACGCAGATGGACTAGTCTATTCACCACACTCTGCGCCGTTGTGGCCCTCAACCGTCTCCCGTCGCCGGGCAGAGTTGCAGCCCCTTTGCAGACTCCACAATGAGCACCGAGCAGGAACTGGCCCTCCACACTCCTTCCGGCCCAACTCTGCTCACCGTGGGAGTCTTCGACGGAGTCCATCGCGGACACCTGTCGCTTGTCGAGACCCTCACCGAGCGCTCCCGACAGCGCGGCCTGCTCGGCGGCATCGTGACTTTCTCCCCACACCCACAATCGGTGCTCCACGCCGGAGAAGAGATTCCTCTGCTGGCAAGCGTGGAAGAGAGGCTGAGGCTCCTGCACGAGGCCGGTGTCGGACTGGTAGTGCCGCTGACGTTCACGCAGGCGCTGAGCGAGTACGGCCCCGAGCAGTTCGTGGGTCTTCTCGCGCGATACCTCAAGATGTCAGGCCTCATACTCGGCCCGGACTTCAGCCTTGGCAAAGACCGCGCCGGCACAATGCGAACGCTCCAGGAACTCGGCGCGCGCATGGGGTTCAGCGTTGAAGAGGTGCCGCCATTCACAATCGACGGCGAAGTGGTGAGCAGCACGGCGATACGCCAGGCACTGGCCGACGGCGACGTCGCGACCACCACACGTCTCCTTGGCCGCAACTTCAGCCTGACGGGAGACGTAGTTTCAACGAGCCAGCGGGGTGCGGGCCTTGGATTCCCAACCGCTAACCTCAACATGGACACGGGTCGGGCATTGCCCCGGAATGGGGTTTATGCTACCATCACCCACGTACGCAGCAGCCGCCACGCGTCCGTGACGAACATCGGCTCCCGGCCCACTTTCGGCGGCACGGAACGCGTCATGGAGACCCACATCCTCGATTTCAGCAGTGGTATCTACGGAGCAACCCTCACAGTGGAGTTTGCGGCCAGGCTTCGGGACGAGGTTGCCTTTCAGAGCCCCGACCAGCTTGTGGGGCAGATTCGACGGGACGTTGAGGCTGCAAGGCGGATTCTCGGAGTGAATTGATGCACGACTCAACTCAGAGCGTAACCCTTCTCCGCAACCTGCCACAGGCGCAACGTGACTTCCTCCTACGCCGGGGAGTGGCGGAGATTATTCCGGAGACCGAGTTCATCGAGTTGCTGAACAGCGGCAGGCCGGCCCGGCTGAAAGAGGGTTTCGACCCGAGCGCGCCGGACATCCACCTGGGCCACGTATTGGGACTCAGGAAGCTGCGGCAGCTCCAGGAACTGGGCCACAAGGTCATCCTCATAGTTGGCAACTGGACCGCCAGGATCGGCGATCCGAGCGGGCAGTCCTCGACCAGGCCCATGCTGACCGAGGCGCAGATCGAGTCCAACGCGCAAACCTACATGGAGCAGTTCTTCAAAGTCGTCGACAAGAGCCGCACCGAGGTTCGCTGGCAGACCGAATGGTTCTCCAAGTTCACGCTGGATACTGTCATCCGGCTGACGGCACGATTCACGGTCGCCCAGATACTCGCGCGGGAGGACTTCAACAAGCGCTACAGTTCCGGGAGTCCCGTCTCGCTGGTCGAGATGCTCTACCCCCTGCTGCAGGCATACGACTCGTACGCAATCGACTCGGACGTCGAGTTCGGAGGCACCGACCAGAAGTTCAACTGCCTGCTGGGCAGAGAACTACAGCAAATGATGGGGCAGAATCCCCAGCAGGTCTTCTTCACGCCCATTCTCATCGGCACCGATGGCAAGCAGAAGATGAGCAAGAGCCTCGGCAACTACATCGGTGTGGCTGAGCCTCCGGACCAGATGTACGGCAAGGTGATGTCCCTGGACGACACGATGATACTCGACTATTTCGAGCTTGTGACAGACGTCCCCGATGAGGAATTGAAGGAACTCAAGCATGAGCTTGAGTCGGCCGATGCCAGGCCGATGCTGATGAAGAAGCGCCTGGCACGCGAGATAACGGACCAGTTCCACGGAGCAGAGGCTGCTTCCCGGGCTGAGGACCACTTCACACGGGTCCACCAGCAGCACCAGGTGCCCACGCAGATGCCCGAATTGCATTGCCAGGGAACGGCGGCGGGCAACGGGCTCTTCAAGATTGAGCTTGCCCACCCCCTCGTGAACGAAGGGTTCGCCAAGGGCAACAGCGACCTGAAGCGACTGATCTCACAGGGCGCAGTCGAGGTTGACGGCGAGAAGATTGCCGAACTGACCGTCACCATCAGGGACGGGGCGGTCGTCAAGGTCGGGCGACGGACCTTCATCAAGATTCGAGTGAAGTGAGGACTGCGACTGGACGGGTCCTGAACACTATCTAGGGGCATGTGATAGTGCAGCTACGTATTCCAGGTCCAACACCATGTCCACCCGAGGCTCTTGAGGCATCGGGCAGGCAAATAATCAACCACAGGGGCAAGGAGTTCTTCGCCCTCATCGAACGCGTCACGGACGGACTGAAGGCCGAGATTGCAGAGGTTATGACCGCCCTCGCCGACGTCCTTCCGCGAGCAAGACAGGGAGGATAACCATGAGGGTGCTCGTAGCTGACCCCATTGCGGAGGAAGGGGTTGAACGGCTGAGACAGGTCGCCACCGTCGACGTCAAGCCCAAGCTCTCCGTCGAGGAACTCTGCCGTGAAGTCGGGCAGTACGACGCCCTGGTAGTCAGAAGCCAGACCACGGTAACTGCGGAAATCATCGAGCACGGCCGAAACCTGCGGGTTATCGGCCGCGCCGGAGTTGGAGTCGACAACATCGACGTGGACGCTGCCACGCGTTGCGGCATCGTCGTGGTGAACGCACCATCCGGGAACACCGTGTCAGCCGCAGAGCACACGCTGGCGCTCATGCTCTCCCTCGCACGCAACGTCACCCAGGCGGACTCACAGCTCCGGGCGGGCGTGTGGGCACGAAGCAAGCTCACGGGAAGTGAACTTCGCAACAAGACTCTCGGCATTGTGGGACTCGGCAACATCGGGACGCAGGTCGCGGTGAGAGCCCAGTCCTTCGAGATGCGGACAATAGCCTACGATCCCTTCGTCTCCAGCGACTACGCCCGGACGTACAAGGTCGGGCTCGTGTCTCTCGACCAGCTGCTGGGCGAGGCTGACTTCATCACTCTCCATGTCCCGCTGTCGCCCGCCACACGGAACCTCATTGGCCCCGCGGAACTCGCCAGGATGAAGCCAACAACAAGAATCATCAACTGCGCTCGAGGGGGAGTCGTTGACGAGGAGGCGGTTGCAGCCGCGCTCGACGAAGGAAAACTGGCAGGCGCGGCTTTCGACGTGTTCACGACCGAGCCTCCCACAGGGAGTCCTCTGCTCGCCACTCCGAGGTCCGTACTCACTCCCCACCTCGGCGCCTCGACCGTTGAGGCCCAGACCAACGTTGCGCTCGACATCGCGGAGCAGGTGCTCGCGGTTCTCCAGGGCCGCATGAGCAAGCATGCGGTCAATGTGCCGCACGGGTCACCCGAAGTACTGCCCTTCGTGCGAATGAGCACTACCGTCGGCGGCTTCGCCGGTCAACTCATGGAAGGCCAGCTCGCCAGGGTCAATATCCGATACGGCGGGGAACTGGCGGACAGCGACTGCGAGCCGCTCAAGGCCGCAGTTATAAGCGGCGTACTGCAGCAGGCAACCGAGGATAGAGTCAACCTCGTCAACGCCGGACTGGTTGCCAGGCAGCGCGGCCTGCGTATTGCAGAGGAGAGCGACCCCGCCTGCGAGAACTACTCCAACCTGCTCACGGTGACACTCGAGACGGACACGGGAAAGACAACCGTCTCCGGGACCGTCAGGGATGACGAGGTACACATCGTACAGGTGAATGACTTCTGGATGGACCTCCACCTCGCAGAGGGGCATTTCCTGTTCTGCGACCACATTGACGGTCCCGGCCTGGTGGGGGCCATAGGAACCCTGCTCGGCAAGGCAAACATCAACATCAGCTTCATGCACCTGAGTCGGCTGGCGCCACGGGGAAAAGCCCTGCTCATCATGGCGCTTGACGAACCCCTGGGAGAGGCACAGCGCCAGCAGATACTGGCGGTTCCTAATATCCACACCGCCAAGACGGTGAGTCTCGGCAACGCCGGACTCAGTCGAGGAGCGGATTGACGACGAGCCCTGTCGGCGGCTTGGGGTAGAAGTACGTGGACTTGCGGGGCATCCGCTCCATCTGGTCCGCGATACTCTTCACGAGCATAGGTTGAGGCGGCGGCAGAAGGAATGCCAGTTGCGCCCTTCCCTCCTGTACACTGCCAACGACCTCCTCAAGATCCGGGCTGTATGAGACGAAGTCACCGTCCGGATTCACTCCCAGCAACCCGGACAACACAACGTGATTGAGGATGCTCACGTTGAAAGACCGATACTCGCTCGAATGGCCGCCGGGCACTTCCGAGCCAAGCTCAACCCCCGGGCGCTGTCGCAATTCGGCCAGCATCCCGTCTCTCAGCCCGACGACGGCCATGAGCGCCATCTCACCGACAGGCACGCTCCGAGCGAGCGCAATCTCCATCGGAACGTAGTCCAACGTGAAGAACCGTGCGAGCCATGATTCAATCTCGGCAGCGTCAGGCAGCTCTGCGCCCGCGAGCACGCGATACACGGGGGATATGAACAATCCGGGGTCCGAGAAGCCGGTGAGCGTCATCACGACGTAGTCGTGCGGCCCGGGGGGCCCATCGCTTGTCGCGAGACTGGCCCGCCTTTCCGCCTGATACACGAGCGCGGTCTCATAGCGGTGATGTCCATCAGCGATGTAAATCGATTCGCCGGAGAAGGCCCTCTCTATGTCAGCCAGCAATCCCGGTTCGTCAATCTTCCAGAATACGTGCCGCTCCTTGTCTCCCACAACATCCGCAAGGGGAGCAATCCTCGTGCCACGCTCAATAGCCTCCGCTATCAAGCCCTCCCTGTCTTCGTACAGCCCGAGAGGTCCGCTACAACTCGCCTGGCATGCACGCATCAACTGAAGACGGTCTTCCTTGGCCTTCGTCGCCGTCATCTCGTGGGGGTAAACGCCCTGATACCACGGCCGAAGCCCTATTCGCGCAACCAGGCCGCGCCTTACGTGTCTGGAGCCACGATACTCAAACGACTGGTCGTGGACATACATCGCCGGCCGAACGTCTCTCCTCAGCACGCCGAGTTGCATCCACTCCCAGAATGTGCGCCCTGCCATCTCATATCTCGCGGCTTCGTCTGCAGTCTCTCCCGCAGGCGACAACGGGTACTCCAGCCGTATCATGTTGTAGGGGTTTCGGGCGTAGAGCTCCCGCTGCTGCTGTTCATTGATTATGTCGTACGGAGGACACAGCACGGAGGCCAGGTCGCCGGATAGCGTAGTGTCATACCTGACGCCGCAGAAACGCCGAACCTCGGTCGTCACGGGCTGAGACATACTGCTGTTTCCCATCTGAAAGGCACTCGTACTCACGCAGGAGGAAAGAAAAACGGCGTTCCTGGAAATTGGTCTGCCCGCCAGACCTATAGGCCTGCGAGCAACTCAACCACGATGTCGTTGACGTCCTTGCCCGAAGCTTTGCCTTTGACCTTCGGCATGAGCTGAGACATCACCCGTCCCTTGTCCCCGGGGCCGGTCGGTTGCACCTCCGCCACCACTTCACGCACAACAGCGACAAGTTCGTCACGACTCATCTGTTCGGGAAGATACCCGGTAATGACACCCAAGGCCGCCTCCTCCTCCACCACAAGATCGGGCCGGTTGCCCGCGCGAAAGGCGTCTATGCTTTCCTTGCGGCGCCTCGCCTCCCGAGCCAGCACATCAATAACCCCACTATCATCGAGGGCGCACTGCTTGGCTATCTCGGCGTTCTTGCACTCAGCCAGCAATACGCGAACAATGGAAAGCCTGCCCGTATCCCGCTGCTTGAGCGCGACCTTCAGGTCTTCCCGAAGTCTGTCCTGCAAACTCATCGTGCAGAAGGCGCGCGCGAACTCTTGCGCCGTTTGACGGCCTCTTTCTTCTTCCTGACAGCGCTTGGCTTCAGGTAGAACCTGCGCCTGCGGACCTCGGCAAGAATCCGGTCTCCTTCGACCTGCTTGCCAAAACGACGCAGCATGCTTTCGAAACTCTCGCCGGAACCCAATCTTACATTTGCCATATAGGGGAAGTATTGTACTGGCCGCATCGTATTCATGTCAACACGAACGAACAGCCAACTCGCTCACATGACTGGCGCCCCCTCATTCCTCTCGAAGCAAGACAACCTTGAGCGCGCCCGTCATTCCTTCCCGCCACACTGCGCACCACGTCATCCTCCATCCAGGCCAATTCCTGACCCTGTACCCAACCCGGAACCACACAGGCCGTTCGGCATCACCTTGATGCGCTATAATCGCACGACGCATCGCCGCGAAATGGGAACAACATGGCCGAAGAAGTAAGACGCAGCGCCAGCGGAGACACTCCGTCCCCACAAGACACCATTCACATCGAGTTCGAGCCCGTCGGCCGCAGGGGTCGTTGCCCGAAGGGTCTGACGCTCCTGGACTGCGCCCGGCAACTGGGGGTGGCGCTCGCCGCCGTCTGCGGCGGCAACGGCACGTGCGGCCGATGCAAGATCGTCCTGCTGAGCGGCACGCTCTCTCCACTGACATCAGCCGAACGCTCACAGCTATCCGGCTACGAGCTGAACTCCGGCTTCCGGCTGGCCTGCCAGGCGCTGCCGGGCAGCGACTGCGTCATCCACGTCCCACCGGAGTCACTCACTACGGCTCAGCGAACGCAGGTTGAGGGACTGCAGGTCGTCCACGGGGACGACCCCCCCGTGGTCAGCTACGAAGTCACGGCCACACCCCCGTCACTCTCCGACGTCGATGGCGACGTGGACCGCATCGTCCACGCCCTGGCCGAGGTGCATCACGCTGAGTGCGACATGGTGGACATCGAGGTGGCGCAGACGCTCTCACCCATTCTGCGAGACCAGAACTGGACCGTAGCGGCCTCGCTAAGGGGCCGGGAGCTCATCGCCGTCGGCCCCTGGCCAGGTCAAACGCTCGGCCTCGCCGTTGACCTCGGAACGACCAAGCTCGCCTCATACCTTCTTGACCTCACCACGGGGGACACTCTCGGCATGCTGGGCGCGATGAACCCCCAGATACGTTTCGGCGAGGATGTCGTCTCTCGCATGGCCTACGCTCTCACTTCAGCATCCGGCCCGGATGAACTCGCATCAGCCACCATTGCGGCGCTGAACGACATGAGCGGCGAGGTGACCGCCGCAGCACAGGCCGACCCGAAGCGTATCGTTGAAGCTGTGATAGTGGGCAACACAGCCATGCATCACCTTCTGCTGAAGCTCCCCGTTCAGCAGCTTTCGCGCGCACCATACGTGCCCGCCCTCAGAGAGGCGCTTGACGTGAAGGCACGCTCGCTGGGCCTGAACATCAACCCCGGTGCGTACGTCCATTTTCCGCCGAACATCGCCGGCTTCGTCGGCGGCGACCATGTCGCAATGCTCCTCGCCACGCGCGTCGGAGACACCGCTGACCCCATCCTCGCCATCGACATCGGAACGAATACGGAGGTATGCCTTGCAGCCAACGGCCTTCTGACAAGCGCCTCCTGCGCCTCCGGCCCGGCATTCGAGGGAGGGCACATACGCGACGGCATGCGGGCTGCCCCCGGCGCCATCGAACACGTTGAACTCGATGGCGACCGCGTCCTGCTCCAGACCGTGGACGGCGCGGAGCCCGTAGGCCTATGCGGCTCGGGGATACTCGACGCGCTCGCCGAACTCCTGAAGCACGGTGCGGTGGATCGCAGGGGACGGCTCAAGGCCGAGCACCCCCGAGTCAGGGCGATTGACGGTGGGCGAGAGTTCGTCCTCGTCTCCGTGGAAGAGCGCAACGGCCGACCTGCTCTCGGCCTAACGCAACAGGACATACGACAGCTCCAACTCGCGAAGGCCGCCATAGAGAGCGGCATACATGTCTTACTGGAACACGCAGGCATGGCGCCGGGACAGCTCTCGTCTGTCATAGTCGCAGGGGCATTCGGCACATACCTCGACCTCAAGAGCGCCATCGCCATCGGTATGCTTCCCTCGCTGCCACTCGAACGATTCCGCCAGGTGGGCAATGCAGCCGGTGCAGGGGCCAAGCTGGCTCTCACATCCACTTCGTTGAGGAACCATTCACGCTCCCTTGCCCGGGGTGTCGGCTACGTGGAGTTGGCCACCGCCCCCGGTTTCATGAAGCGATTCGTCGAGAGCACATACCTCGCTCCATTCGAGAGCAACGGAGGGTAACAGCGTGCAGACCAGGATATGGAGCAAGACCAGGGAAGTCGTCATCAGCGACACCGGACCGACCGTGCTCATCGGAGAGCGCATCAATCCTACGGGCAAGAAGAAGCTGCAGGCAGCGCTCCTGCAGGGCAACCTCGATCTCGTGAGGACGGAGGCAATCGAGCAGGTGGCGGCGGGAGCCGATATCCTCGACGTGAATGTGGGTGTGACGGGAGTTGACGAGGTGGCGCTCCTACCCGAGGCCGTTCGCGCCGTCATGGAGGTCACCGATGTGCCTCTCTGCATCGACAGCGGTAACCCCAGGGCGTTGGAAGCAGCACTCAAGGTGTACGAAGGACGCGCGCTCGTCAACTCGGTGACAGCCGAGGACTCATCTCTGCAGGATGTGCTCTCACTGATCAAGGAACACGGGGCAGCCGTCATCGGGCTGACTATGGACGAGAAGGGCATTCCACAGAACCCCGCGAGGCGAATCGAGCTTGCGCACAAGATACTCGATCGCGCCGGCAGCATGGGCCTTGGCAGAGAAGATGTCGTCATCGACTGTCTCAACATGCCGGCGGCGGCAAGCCCTGACACGTCTGCAACCCTGATCAGCGCCCTCACAAGGGCACGGGCCGAACTCGGCGTAAACATGACGCTCGGCGCCAGCAACATCTCTTTCGGTCTGCCCGAGCGCTCACTGCTCAATGGCGTCTTTCTCGCCATCGCGGTCCACCTCGGCGTGAACTGCCCGGTGGTGGACGTGGCCAAGGTACGCCACTATGTCCTGGCCGCCGATGCACTGCTCGGTCGAGATCAGTACATGCGGCGCTTCATCAAGGACTTCAGGCGCCGCCAGAAAGAAGCGCAGATTCAGCAGCCGTAGTGCCGACGGCCTTGGGTGGCGAACCAGAGGGCGTCTTTGGCACGTCTAGGAGCCTGTCGGAGAAACAATTCTCATTGCCATATAGGGCATCGAGATGGAACACTGGAGGGGTATAGTAGTAGCGTGAAAACGTTCAAGCCGTACGCGCCGAATCAACTGCTGCTGCTACCGCCGTCGTTGCAGGACTGGCTGCCTGAAGGCCATCTGGCGCTGTTTATCAGCGATGTGGTGGACGCGATGGATCTGACGCCGATTGTGGCGAAGTATGAGACAGGCGACGGGCGTGGTCAGCCCCCGTATCACCCTGCGCTGATGGTGAAGCTCCTTCTATACGCCTACTGCACGGGGAAACCGTCGTCCCGGCAGATCGAGAAGGCGACTTACGAGGAAGTGCCGTACCGCGTACTGGCAGCCAACCAGCAACCGGATCACGACAGTATCGCTGTCTTCCGACAGCGGCACCTGTCGGTCCTTGTGGGGTTGTTCGGAGAGGTCCTGCAGCTCTGTCAGCGCGCCGGTCTGGTGAAACTGGGTCACGTGGCGCTGGATGGAACAAAAGTCTTGGCTAACGCCTCAAAGCACAAGGCTATGAGCTATGGCCGGATGGGCGAGGTTGAACTGAGACTCGAACAGGAGATCGCAGCCCTCCTCGCGCAGGCAGAGCAGGTCGACGCTGCGGAGGACGCGCTGTATGGCAAGGGTCGGCGCGGGGATGAACTCCCGGCTGAGCTCGCCCGGCGGGAGAGCCGCCTGCGGAAAATCCGCGAGGCCAAAGCGGAACTGGAGGCGGAGGCGAAAGACCGGGCCGCCCGGGTGGTGGCTGAGGCCCAGGCCAAGCGCGACGAGCGTGATACCAGAGAGGCGGGCCGGAAGCCAGGGATCCGCCCACCACGGATGTCGGACCCGGCACGGGCGCAACCGAACGCCAGTGCGCAGCGGAACTTCACCGATCCCGATTCCCAGATCATGAAAGATGGGGCGACCAAGAGCTTCGTGCAGGCCTACAATGCCCAGGTGGCGGTGGACGAGAAGGCGCAGGTTATCGTGGCGGCGGACGTGACTCAGGAGGCGAACGACAAGCAGCAGTTGACCCCGATGCTCACCCGGGTGGTGGCA
>JAUVZB010000028.1 GCA_030602785.1 Dehalococcoidia bacterium | reverse complement strand
GCAGCAATGCCGGCATGAGAAACATCTGCCCGGGCTCGTATGGACGGAACGTCTTGCTCACGCGTCTCCCCCTCGCTCAGCTTTGCCCCAATTATACCTTCCATACGTGCCCAAAGCTATTACTCGGACAGGCTCCTAGCCATTCCCACTCGCGGGCAGCGACATTCTTGATCACGCGGCTCCACGTGTCCCAGTAGACGTTTTCGAATGCGCGCTCTTGGCTTTGAGGGCACCAGCCGCTGTCAAACGCCTGGGCAAGAAGCTGTACCTGAGCAACCGAGGATTCCTGTTCGTCGAAGACTCCGCAACCGCAGATGCGCTGGAGCGCTTGGCGCACGGACTCGGTCGTAAGTGACTTCCGAATGGAACGAAGGGGCCTAGCAAGGAAGACCGGCAGGCGTTCTCCGCTCTCAGGCTCCAGCAAGACATGATCTGGGCGAAGGAACGTCACGCCTTGTTGGTTGCCCGGTGTGGCCACTGGGAACCATCCCGCCATTCGCAGAAATGCCTGTGCGGGAGACGGCCATTGCGCGCTTCCGGCGTATCGGAAGGACTCCGAGTGGGTTCCCATGACGAGGTCGGACTCTCCCACGAGGGGAAGCATCTCGAGGACAAGCTGCGCATACAGAGCCTTACAGTGATCGTCAAGCGACTCGAAATCTTCTTGGCCCGGAATGCAGGCAACACCGATAGGCAGTCTGTACGTCGTGCCTTGATACTCGATGGGTCGCGGCTGAGGTGAGCACTCGACTATGTACTTCTGCGATCTGGGGCCGATGCCGAGCTCTTTACAGACAAAGGAGAGCGAGATGTTGTGCCCCCAAGTGGTCGCTACAACCGGTTGCCGCCGCGCGAGCCGAAGACCTCTACTGACTCCCAGCACCTCCAGGAACTGCTTCCACAAATCGAGCGACCTTCTGTCAAAAGGCGCAGAGTCCGGGCTAGCGAGCAGTCGACTGCTAAGGCCAGACAGCTCAGGGGCTGTGGAGCCCGCCCTGTCGATGAGGTCGTGTGTGACCCTTCCGAGCGTCATCTCCGGCCAGCCTCTTGAGAACATGGCTTCCTTGGCCCGAATCCAAGCACCTCCTGTAGTGGGCACCAGCAGATCGGCTCGTCCTAGGACATCGTCCCCCTTCGTCTGCTCCCATAGCTGAAACGCCCAAACTAGCCCCGCTTGTCGAATAGGGACTCTGGATTGCTGGGCCACAACTCTGGATATCGAGGCAACGATTTCCCCCGCACGATAGAGGCTGACTGCCCGCATGTGTTCTAGTGACTGGCGTGTGTGTTCAAGTGTGATTGCCCAGTCCAGATCGGGATGCAGAAAGGCGAAGTACGGCCTCAGTGATTTCGGAATGTCAAGGACCCTTTCCCGCGTGGGGGCCGCCGGTGGTAGGAAGATGGCTGCGGCCACAGGCGTCTGCCGTCGCAATCTCTGGCCTCTCTTCCGACGTCGCTGCAGCCGCCCTTCTTGGGACGGACATCGCAATTCGCCGTCGTTGCACAGGAGGATACGCCTGTTCGCCCAGTGTTCTGGGTCCAGATGGCCTAGTAGGTCTCCAATGTCCTGATAGAATGCGTTCCACGAAGTAATGGCTCTCTTGATTGCCCGCCTTGAAAGGAGGTGCTCCGCGATAGCCTCGACTGCACGGGCCTGCTCTTCTTGGGGTGGCAGGAGGCTCTCCCTGATGCCTGCGTCTATGAGGAACTGCTCAAGTCGATCGAGGCGCTCCTTGCCAATATCTGAAGGTAAAGCAGCAATCTTGGCAATCCTGATCAAGTTGGAGGGATTCACGATAGATCGGTGCGCGTAGGTGTCCCAACGCGATGCGACCAAAGGAGAGGCCCACGCTCTTGTGCCTTGTGTTGTGGCGATAGGCAGGAGGTCGCTGGACTGGATGGGCATGCCGTGCTCTTTCAGCGCGTCGACCAGGAGGTCTGCGAAGGCCCAATCCCGCTTTCCGGAGACGCCCGAGGTTGACCGCCATGACATCAGGTCGATGATGACGTGCCCGACCGAGTCCGTCAGTGCTGGGCACCGGGCTGCTTTGGAGCGAAGCTCGACGATGGCAGACGCGGCTAGCTTCACCGCCTCTCGGAGGTACAGTTCGTTGAGTGGCACACTCACGTCCATTGAGGTCCGGTTGGTCTTCGGGTAGAAGGCTCCATGCAGTAGCCCGTGCAAAGGCGCTTCGGCATCGGGCCCCATAGGCAGATATGTGTACAGCTGTGATTTGGCGCGATGTGGATGAATCGGGATCGCGATCGCTAGTTCACCATCGCCTTTCCAGTCACCCCACGCGCCATGCAGCTTTCCATCGTCGATGCTTGCCTTGATAGCAACTTTCACGCGCTCTTCAGGGATGGATCGCCAACAAACGAAGTAGCGTCCGGACGCACCCACATCCACCACCTCGAACCGATCGGTGGGAAATCCGCCCAGGCTCGGCAACTCGGTCTTTGACCGCACCAGCGAGAGGCTCGAAGACTGTTCAGCGTCTATCGATACTGTCAGCTTCGACAGCCGTGGTAGAAATACCAGCAGGGGGGCGTCCTGTTGACGGAGTTCCTCGACTGCTGCTAGAACCGACCCGTACGCGGCTTCAGAGTGCAGAGGGAGCCTCACGACGGTCGAGAAGCCCGCATGGGCCAGAGCGTCCAAGATGCCTCCACTGACAGGATGGTCCAGCGGCACTGGTATGTGAAATGCCGGTAGGTCGCGTTGAGCAAGCTCTCTATGCCTTGAGTCGGTGACGAGGTTCTCGAGATCTTCGTTGGTGGCAAATCGGAAACAGAAGCCGTCGAAACGGGAACAATCACGATTGTCCAGCCTTGAGTAGACTTCCGGTCTTCTACAGACCGAGAGCACGCTTCGGAAGCCAAGCCCCTTGTTTCCAATCTTCTCTCCAACAGGTTTGTTGCTGACCGCGAACTCGCAAAGCGCTTGGACATTGCCTTGACTGAACCCCTGCCCCTTGTTCGCGACGTAGAGAGTGCCGTGTTTACCCTCATTGATGCACACGCGGACTGCAATCTCGCCGTCTTCGGTATCTGGCGGATGCGCATCGTAGCCGTTCTGAATCAGTTCAAGCAGAAAGCGTTCCCCGTAGTCCTGTCCGATTTCCTCAGACACAGACTGTAGGCCCTGATAGACACGGCTGATGTACTCTCCGTCCGGCCCGATCGTACCGGCAAACGCTTGCAGCCGGTCACGTGCTATTCGGACGATGGACTCATGCGGGGTCAGTGGTGCCTCACCATACGTCATCATGGAATCCGCCTTCGTCTTCTTCGTTGGGCCTTTGCGTGAAGCGCGGTCGACGTCTCAGTTCTTGTAGTGGTGAGCCGTCAAGTGGTAAATGACATAGTCCGCTGCCCACTCTTCCAGCGATCTGGCTCCCACGGCGAGTTTGAGGCGCCGCACTTGTTCTCGAAACCACTTCCTGCTCTTCTCCGTCACGGCAAGCCACTCGTCCTGCCTGCCGCCGAACTCCTTGTCCAACAACGCCAGGATGACGGCGGTGCTCACGAGCTTGATGCGTTCAGCGCCGCCATGATCCATTTGCGCCGCCGCTTCTTTCAACTCAGTCAGGTCCAAACCGATGTCGCTTGCCTGCCGATCGCCCGTAATCATGAAGCCGCCCTCGGCTGTCTGCATCGCCAGGATGTCCGCCAGTGGGTCATTGAGTCCGAGACTAGGTCGCAGTGCCTTTGACGATCGGCGGAATCCCGGCACGTTCGCCACGAGACCAAAGGCTACCTGGTCCTTCCGCAACCCGCGGCAAGGCCGCGCCGGCATGTCGCACACACCGAGTTCTGCAAGCGCCTCCCCTGCGTACCACCCACCCCACCCTCTCGTCAGCATCGCTGGGACTTTCCTCAGCACCATTTCCCCAGTTGCTTTCTCTGGCTCCACCCTCGATTCCACGACGACGAAGCTGGTCTCCCGGGACAACAGTCCGTACTGCCGCGAAATCGCCACTATCTCACTCTCCAGCGCCTTCTCCTTGCGTTCCACCCGGCGGGAGCCGCTCATGCCCGCAACCCCTTCTTCAAGGTCGACAAGCCTAGCCCGCGCCCACAGAAGGGGTAGGGCTACAGCGGCATCATCCGCTTGGCTGATAGCGACTTCCCATTCCTTCTCCACCCCGTTCATTCTTCCCTTCAGCCTCACCTGTGTTGGGACAGCCGCTTCGCGGGGCAACCGGGCAAGTACAGAAACGCATCCCCCTTCATATACCACCGGCTTCAGCGGCGCCTGTTCGGCCGCCACCACACCCCAGTCTAGCTGCAAATCGTCCACAGCACCTTTGGTGACCCTGCTGAACAGCCTGAGCACCTTTGGCTCGATGCGCTCGCCCGGCGCGACCGACTCCGCAGCGCCGCCCGAGAGGAACGCCAGCCTATTGACCATGTACTCGTTCGGGCCGTATCCGATGCCTACCGTGAACAGCCTGATGCGACTATTGCCCTGCACCAGCTCCAGGATTTCGGCCTCGTTACCCACCTGGCCATCGGTGAGCAAGACTATGCTTCTCGTGAAGCCTTTCGGCGTTGCCGTGCCGTATATGTCGCCCAGGGGAGAGAACAGTTCGGTGCCGCCCAGATCGGCGGCCACGCTTCCCAGGTGCTTCAACGCGACTTCGAGGTGCTCTGGACTGTAGGCAACGCTGTTCGGAAACAGCTTGCTGTACGTCGAGCCAAAACGGTACACGTTGAACAGAGTCCCTGATGGCACGCCTCTGAGAAACAACTCCAGCGCGTTCTTGGCCTGTTCGATCGAACCACCTCTCATTGAACCGGAGCAGTCGAGCAGGAACACCACTTCGGCAGCAGGATGCTCGCATTGAGGCCTCGAGCCCTCGTCCGCGCTGCCGAACTGCGGCGCGAAGTCAACCTGCACGTAGGTTCTGCCATCGTCAGTTGAGGCGAATCCCGTGCTTTCAAACCCTTTGCCGTGCTTGACGGTCAGGACGAAGTCGCGGTCCATGGCAGTCGTGTCGCTGGCAAACTCCACCTCAATGGCATCGTCGGAGTACGTGGTCCGTATGGAATGGGAGGGGCACTCCAGCCCCGAGATATCATTCCTGCCCAATACGTCGATGTGCAACTGCAAGCCGTACGGCACGTCCAGCCGGAACTCCGGGTTGACCAGAGCGCCCGTTGGTATGCCTCCCTCGTCCGGCAAACCGTGCGACACGTAGCGAGGTGAGATAGCGGAGGGAAGGAAGAAACGCACCTCGTCGGCGTTGGTCTCCAGCAATGAGACGTATTCCACCTCCACGTCCACCGCATGCCGCGCCTTCACGTTGCCTACTGACAGAGTAAAGATGTTGGGCCTCTCCTCGTCCAGAAGGTACGCGCCGTCGCCTCGTGCCAGCGCTTCATCATATATCCGGAATGCCTCTTCGCGCTCCTCCACCTGCCCCCGCAGCACCCTATCACCAGTGGCCACCGTAAAGCCGCATACGGAGCTGTTCTCCGGCAGCGGGAACTTGTACACTGCCTCTATGGCCGTGTCCTCGCGGTTCTCGAAGCGTTGCCTGAGGCTCATTTTCGCCGCGCGCCCGATAATGGTGCCGGTCGCCTTGACCCCGACTAGCGGGATTGGCACATCATCCTCCGTGAAGAGTCCTACGTGCTCAAATGCCTGCATCCCTGTCCTCCTTCATGATTGACCTAGCCGCTCTCAGCAGTTCGAGCAGCTTCCGCGGCCCGCCTTTCTCCACGTCCCTGCTTACGTGTATTTCCACACCGGGGACCACCTTGTACCTGGCCCATGTCTCCCTGACTAGGCCAATCTCGACTTTCACGTCAGTGCTGGCAATCCTTGCTATGGCGCCGAGGCTCAATCCCGTTTCCTGTTGTGCCTTGATTCTGAGCAACCTCGCCAGATGACTGTCATTATAAAACCCGCCGCGACCTCTACCCGCAGGAGGCTCAATCAATCCTTCCTGCACGTAGTACCTTATAGTGCGGCGTGATAGCCCTGTCTTCTCCACTAAGTCATTGATGGTGTACTTCTGCTCCCCCATGGCCTGATAGTAACACTCTACTGTCATAATGTCAATACCCCGAATTGCCTCACAATTGTTCTCACCGAAGGGGGTAACATTGCGTCAGAAAAGACGTTACCCATCGTGGCATGAATGGTCGCGGCACCCCTACAGATCCATGGAATCGCACTTGAAGAAGCGCGCAGGGCGCTACCGGGTTCAACCCCGGCAGGAGTCGAGGTATAATCCACCATCGTGTTGCCGTGCAGCGTCCACATCGCCCGGGAGGGCATCTACTCCGTTGTTTGACACACTCTACGGCCTCCGTGACAGAGCCACGGCTGTCGTCCGAAGAGACGGACTCCTGCTTCTTGTTCGCGACCGTGGTTTTCGCCGCTTCTCGCTGCCAGGCGGCGGCCTGCGCCGGGGCGAAAGTCCGAAGGCTGCAGTCGTTCGCGAACTCGAGGAAGAGACGGGCCTCCAGTCCACATCGGTCACTCCTCTCCCTCAGTGCCGAACAACCGACCTCTTCAATACCTACCTAGTGTTCCTCATCGACGCCCGGGGAGAGTTGCACCTAGACCCGGTCGAGTTGAGCGAAGCTACATGGTGGGACGGGAAAGAGAAATTGCCCCTGTTTCACTACGTGAGGCATATCATCACCATGCTACACTGGCCGAACTAGGATTCTTCTGGCATACTTCGCGTGTACCCCACGAAGGAGAATTTCATGAGAGGGCAGGTAGCAGCCAGCGGATACCTCCGGCTCCTCGCAGCCCTTGCCGTCGCCCTGACGGTGACTGTGTCTTGCGCCCCTGCCTCATCCGAGCAAGCTGCCCCCGGGGCGCCCGCTCCTCCAGGTTCCGTTCAGGATTCTCTTGGGCCCTCAACGGCGTCGTACTACCTCCCCCAGGAAGGCAATTGGGCTGTGCCGTCCGACGCACCTACGGCACGAATCGCTTCGTTTGAAGGAACCGTTGACATTGAAGGTCTGGGCTCCTTCACCTTCGATCCTTCCGAGGTGCCGGCACTTCGCCCCGACATCTTCTGGCACGGTCACTTCTCCCTTTTCGACGTCGTGGCTCACCTTGCAGACGAGGGCTGGTTCACCATGAGCTACCACTACGACAGCCGCCTCGACACCTATGTCATCGAGGAAATCGACGGTGAGATGAACTGGTGGTACCGGGCGCACTACGCGGGCGGCTGGTACGACATCAACGCATTCCGCATGGACATGTACCCGTACAAAGACGGCACACAACTGCGGCTACTCCGCCAGAACGAGGACTACCTCGGGCGCATCTACAACAGCTTCGCGGGCGAAGTCGCACGCAAGTCACTCAATCTGGGCAGGGTCGTCATCCCGGAGGTGCGCATCGGCACCGTAGTGTTCAATGACGTTCCCGTCAGTTGCCACGACGTGCGAGCAGACCTGCTCCAGCCGGGGACAATCACGGCCCTTGACGTCCTCCTGAGCCTGGCCGACCAGAAGAAGCTCAACCAGATGAAGCTCACCTGGTATGGCGGCGCCAGCGATGCCGCCCCGGTGGACAGCTTCTTCGTCGAGCAGATAGATGACGGCGACGGCCTCTTCGACGATGAAGCCTCGCCCGAGAGCGGCAGATGGCTCTACGAGACCGGGGCTCGCGAGTTCCCGGGGTTCCAGGGCAACCACATCTCTATTCCCTCCGACGTGCGCATTCTCGTCTCGCCGGAATACGTGTCCTGGTACTGGCTCGACTAGCCGGACTGTCTCGCGTGATTCGGCAGCGGCGGTTCGTCTGCCCCGGTTTACTTACGTATGGATGCCGCACACGTACCCATGGAGGCGGAACTGCTCCGGCAGGCAGCCCTCGCCGGGGACATCCTCACCCGCTACGAGCGTGTCGTTCGTGCCGCCAGGAGCAGCGCGTCGACGCTCCGTTTCGGGCGCCACACGGTGGCGGTGAGCAGCATCGCCCAGCAGTTCTACTGCGAAAAAGCCGTCCAGCTTGGCATCGAGAGGCCTCTTGCGCCAACACAGGAGATGCGGAACGGTACCACAGGTCATGAGGCGGTCGCGGCCCTCGGCGTTCCGATGACGCACGAGGAAGCGGTGTCACAGGCGCTTGTGGAGCGGGAGATGCCACTCTGCATCTACGAATTCCGCATCGGCTGGCAGCACAACGGCGTGACCGTGACAGGATTCGTTGACGAGGCCTGGTTCCGGGGAGGTGGCGTCGACCTCGTGGCAGAGCGAAAATTCAGCGGCAGCCTCGGCGTCTACTCGACGTATCACGTCCAGGCAGGACTCTATTGCCTGGGCCTCGGCCAGATGGGCTTCGACACCAGCTCCACCCTCTACCGCATCAACGTCTTCAAGAGGGAGTGCTACAACTGTGAGAAGCTGGCATCCGGCGACTGTACCATCCTGTCGGGAGAGACAGCCAGCTACACGTGCGAGCGGGGTTCCTGCATCAGCCAGAGCTTTCCGTTCGACCGCGAGCAGGTGCTGAACGACCTCGACTGGGCTCTCCAGTTCTGGACCGGTGAACGCGAAGCACAACCTGCAACGAGCGAGGCCCGGTGCCGTGCCTGCCGCTACAAGAGAGTGTGCGACTCCTCTCGTGCGTAGGTCCTGACAAACGCCGCGTGGCACTCCACAGAGCGGCTACGCGTCCTCTCCCGAAGCTCTGGGGGCAGCAGGGTAGTCTCCCTTCAAGGCCCGTTGAGCGACGTCCTTCGTCTCTTCTTGGAAGTCGCTCTTGACTATCCATTCCAGGTAGCGCGGGTCCGTCTGGACCACATTTCGGATAGGCACGCCCTTGTACTTCCCGAACCCGAGAACTGCCACACCACTGGACCATATGAACTTGCCCTGAGCGTCTATCCAGTTCTCTTGCTCCTTGTTGCACATGGCGTTCAGCCCCTCAACACTGCGCGGCAGCTCCGGACACATGCCGAGCATGCCCTCGACCACAGCCATGGCCGCCTCCGTATCCGCCTCCGAGCTGTGGGCGTTACCAAGTTCGACGCCGGAGTACTTCTTGAAGGCAGCAGACAGGTCCCTCGGCTCCAGCATGTGGAACAGTATCTGGGCATCAACTATTCGACGCCCCCGGCGGGAGAACTCCACGCCGGCCCGGCGGAACTCCGCCTCGATAAGAGGTATGTCCAGCCTGCTCACTCCGAACCCTCCTAGATCGGCGTCGCTGAAGAACTCAAGCAGCTCGGCCGCATGATAGGAAAACGGAGGCAGACCCGCCACGTCCTCATTGGTGATTCCGTGCACATCCGTTGCACTCTTGGGAATCGGCATGTTCGGGTTCATCCTCATGCTCTTCGTTTCCCGGCGGCCGTCCGGGTACAGCTTGATAGCCGTCAGTTCCACGATGCGGTCGTGCGGCGCGCTGATGCCGGTCGTCTCAAGGTCGAAAAAGATGACGGGCTTCTCAAACTCTAGGTGCTGCATCACTCTCCTCTCCGGCACGACGCACTACTAATGCGACAGGTGCTCGCGCCGCGTCAATCGTAAGCCCGCACGTGCGCCAAGTCAACGGCATTAGAAACTCGCGACGTGCCGAGTTCGCGTAGCGCGATGCAGAAATCAGGCAGACACCTGACCGCCGGGGAGACCTTGCTGTTTCCTCGCCGGCATGCGACACACTCATCCCACGCGACCTCTCAGGGAACTAAAGCCAGCCGGACAGGAAATTGAACAGGAATCCTATCCCCGACGCGATGATGAATATGGTGGCGATGTAGGCGAAGAAAAGTCTCTTCTTGAACAATCGGGACAGGAGCGCCAGCTCCGGGAGGCTCGCACCTGATCCCCCGATAATGAGAGCCATCACAGTGCCCAGGCCGACCCCTTTTGCCACGAGCGCCGACGCTATGGGAATCATGGTGGCTGTCCGCACATACATCGGCACGCCGAGCGCAGCGGCTAATGGGACCGCCAGGGGGTTGTCGCTCCCCGCGTAGCGCAAGAAGAAGCCACCCGGAACGAACCCGTGTATGATGGCCCCTATCGCCACGCCGCCGATGAGGTAAGGCAACATGCTCCTGTATAGGCCCCACGCGAAGCGCCACGACTGTGCCAGGACAGGCTTCACTCGTTCCCACTTGTCCGTGGCAGATCCGGTTGTCTCGCTGTCGCCCTCGCAACAGCACCCTTCGGATGGCACCGCCAGTTCGCGAACCTGACTCGATAGGCCAAGCCTCTCAAGCACTATCCCGGCAATCACAGCCGAGAGGAAGGTGGCAACGATGTACGTCACCGCGACCCCAGCTCCGAACATCGTCGTAAAGAGTGTAATCACGACGAGGTTGAACACGCCAATTGGCGAGGCGATGAGGAAGGACATCGCGATACCGAACGGGACACCCGCGCCCAGCAACCCCACGAGCATCGGTATCGTGGAGCAGGAGCAGAACGGAAGTAGCCCACCAACGGCCGCGCCCAGCATGTTGCCTAGCGACCCTCTGCCATACCTCTGGAGAGCTCGTCTGGCCCGTTCCGGTGTGAGGTAGGTCCTGATGATGCCGAGCAGAAACGTGATGACCAGAAACAGTACTGTCAGTTCCAGCGAGATGTAGATGAACCAGTATCCCGCTTCAGCAAGTTTATCCATCGCCCATTCTCCTTTATGCTATGTCGGCTTCCGTAAGAGCCGTTCAGTTGCAGTGTTATCTCTTGTGACTGGATACAGACCAGGCAGTTGACGATTGCGACCGTCACGCCGCGTACCCCTTGAGACCTGCGCAGTTCCTCATTAGCCTGAGCGTGCCGTGTTGACGAGTGACAGCCGTCTGGCAGGGAGGGTTCGTGCCGGCACACCGCAATGGTGGGCCACCCCGGCGAAGCACATGGACAACCGCGCCACAACCGGCGCACAAACTGTTTGCCTCGGGCAAGGCTACAGCACGCACCTCCGGCACTTGAAGATGCGCGGCTACGCCGTCAGCAGAACCCACAACGGCCGGACACTGTGCTGCAGGCTCACCGGAGCCTAGAACGCGCAGGTGCAGGTCTCAACGTACATGAGGACAATGCCGGTGGTTGTGTTCCCGTGCATGTCGGTGACGTCTACCGAAATGGTTGCCGGCCCTCGTTCCTCGGGGGCATCCCACCTTGCCGTTGCTCCGTCAGCCGTCAACGTGCCCTGGTCGACAGTCCATGCATAGGTGAACGGCTCATCCCCCTCCACCACCATGCATTTGACGCTGCAGGAGCGACCCCGGAAGATCTCCCACACGTCAGCCTCGAATTGCAGCATGTCGTGGTCAATAGCCTTGACTACGAACCTGCCAAGCCTCGGCGATGCGGCCGGTGTTACGTTGATGAGGACATCACGTCTCGATTCCCCGCCGTATGTGTCACGTGCAAACACCGTTACGAGGTAAGAGCCGGGTTCGGCAGGGGCAAGCCACACAACGGAAGAGTCTTCTCCAAACAGTTCACCATGGGTGGCGTCCCATTCGTACGTCACGACGTCGCCATCAGCATCCTGCGCAGAACATGATATGTAGGCAGACTCGCCCGGGCGAATCCCTTCCGTGAATGCGGGCACCGACACAAACTCCGGAGCGTAGTTCTCCTTGACCCGCAGAGTGGTGGAGTACTCTGCAGTGCCGCCGCCGCCGTCATCCACAGTGACCGACAGGCGAAAGAGTCCCTCGGTACCAGGGGCACCCCACTCGATAGTCGCCCCGTCTCCGAAGACGTCACCCTGGCTTGCCACCCACGTGTAGGTGAGCGCATCGCCATCATCGTCCTCGGCCTCGCAGATGAGCTGACAGCGGTCAAGAGGCGCTATCCGGTCGGCTCAGACGCATTCGAGTGGACCGGAAGACCGTCGGGATTCATCGCGATGACGACTGCCACGACTCCGACGCACACAAACCCGACAACGACCGCCGTCTTCTTCCAGGCTCTCCGCGCTTCCTTCTCTTGTGATTTCTTGTTGGCTTTCCTCATGGTGCTTCCCTCCGAACGGAATTCGACGATTCCATCGGTCACCTCTCTCGCTGGCTGTAGCAACTGGATTGGGCTGCGTCCACGTCCTGCAACGCCCGGAATCTACGCGGATTCCTGGTGCCCCTTGCCTCCATTTGTGCGCCTGTTTTGTCACAGTCCGGGTAGCCAGTTCACTAGTATCGTTGGAATATGCAGTCACAGGTGGCCACCCTGAAATTCAGAGTCGCCGATTGTTCGCCGCCAGAACTGTTTTGCACCACCACAGTGACCTGTGCTTTCGCGCCGTGGTCCGGAGCCACCCACACAATGCTGTCACCGCTGCCCTGCACTTCACCGACATTGGCACTCCACTCGAAAATGAGCCCTTCAGCCGAACCGCCTGTCTCGCAGGTGATGACGACCGGGCTGTTGCTATACACGCCTCGCTCCGTGGTACGCCAATCCGCACCCAACGGCAGCCCGGACACGCCAACACCTTCGCCCGAATCACACTCGGCCATGAGTTCTTCTATCCAGAATGCTGGCGACAGAGTCTCCCCAGTTGACTCCTCTGTGCGTGTGGATTCAGGTTCAGCCGCCGGTACAGATTCCGGAGTAGTATTCAGGTCGGATACTGGTGCAGGGGTGATTGGCAGGGGTACATCCTGAGGAGTGGAATCGAGCAACATAACGATTCCCACGACAGCAGCAAGGCCTAGAACACTCACCGCCACCACTATCTTCAGAAATGTGCTCACAATGCTCCTTCAGAGCGAGTCTATTGTCCGAATGACCGCAAGGCCGACCACGCTGTACGCCCCATACCGGGATGGCTCAGTCTCGCGCGGCTGACCTTCCCTCCAGCTGTGCCAGGCTGTCGGCGACTCTTGACTTCACGACCAGCGCAATGGCCTCGTTGTCCCCCAGAAGGCTCCATATCTCGTAGACCTGCGTCGCCTGTGCTTCGCCTCCTTCATAGGTCACGAGGAACAGGTCAAAGGCCTGGCTCTCATACATGCGCACCAGGTGCTGATTCGCGGAGTCATCAGAAATGACCGAGAAGAACCGGACGGTCTTCTGTTCCATCTCTTCAGGGAAGTGCGTGCTCACTGCAGTCTCAATGACATCCCCGACCTCTGCAAGGCAACCACACGCGTTCGCGGTGTGGAAGTAGACAAGATCCACCCGCAGAGGAGCCACAGGGGAGTCGACAACCACGTCATTCTGCGCGGCGTCATAACTATCCTGCGAGGCGCCCGTGGCGTCGTCTACCTGCCCATCAGCGGGTGAAGATGCCCCGCTCCCGGAAGGAGCCGTCGAGGCGTCAGTATCATCGAGTCCTGAAGTGCCTCCGGTCAGTTCGACCGTCTCGGTTTCGCCATCACGAACCTCCGGCAACGGGCACGATTCATTCTCGGCAGCACAGCCGTTCAGCACCATCGCCAGCGTGAAGACCACGACGGAGATGCTGGCCACACGTACACGGTGGCCGGCAATCCTCGGTCGCTGCCCACGGCCGCCGAGCATCAACATCCTGCGAGTCATGTTCAGTCCCACTCCTGGCTCCAGATACGCATCAGCGCTTGCATCAATGCTGCCTCTCACATGCCAACCACGCAGTACACTCCGGCGCCGATGAACACACAGGCCACAACAATCCGTATGACCCGGTCCGCCCGCGTCAGCAGGTCCATGAAAGACGCGGCACGAGATACGCCGAAGGAAAGAAGGGCGCCGAAGATGAGCACGGGCACACCTGTGCCGATTGCGAACACCGCCGGAAGCACGACACCACCGGTCGTCTTAAGCGCCAGAGGAATCAGCACCGCAAAGAACAGCACACCACTGTAGGGACAGAACGCGAGGGCGAAAAGCGCTCCGAGCGGGAAGCCTCCCAGTACTCCCAGGTCTCCCAGCTTCGCACCCAGGCGCGAGAAGACCCCGCTCCCGCTCAACGCCGGCAGGCGGTCAATCACGAGCAGCAGAATCCCCACTCCGATGAGCAACGGCCCGAGGACTCTTGCCCCGGCTCCCTGCAGGAACCGTGACAGCGCGTTGACCTCCAGTCCCACGAGAACGATGAGTACGCCTATCACCGTGTAGGAGAACATGCGGCCAAACGTGTAGAGAACAGCGGTCATGACCGCATAGCCGCGCTGTGAGGCCTTCCGCCCAACGTACGCGAGTGCCGCCACGTTGGTTGCCATAGTGCACGGGCTCACCGAACACAGGAGGCCGAGAAGGATGGCAGACACGATGGGAATGCTCGCCCACGGCAGTGAACTCAACGCACTCACGAGTTCTGCTCCGCGAGGCTCTGCTCAATGAGGCTCTTCGTGAACAGGACGATTGCCTCATTGTCACCCATGAGGCCCCATATCTCGTAGACGGGGGTCGCGGTCCCCTTCCCGTCTTCGTATTCCACCACAAAGAGGTCGAAGGTCTGACTGTTGAACATACTGACAATCTCTTCGTTGGCGGGGTCATCCGACACTACCATGAAGAACCGCAGTGCCCCACTCTGCAACTCGTCCTGAAAATAGGTCTGCACCGCACGCTCGACCGAGTCTCCGACTTCGGCCATGCACTCGCACGGCTCTTCCGTCTCGAAATACACCACATCCACGCCGTCTCCGGACCGCGGAGAGAATCCCTGTTCAGCTTGCGTGTTGGTCTGCTCACCCGCCTCTGCGGCAGGCGAAGTCGGGTCATCGCCGGAGCAACCAACCAACGGCGCCGCGGCCAGAGACAGGGTAAGAAGACTGACAACTACTCGCTTTCGGTTCATACGTCTCTGCTGCCCCTTCACGTCGACCCGGTCTGGATGGCGCCGACGCACAATGCTCTCGGTTCGTTCAATCTGCATCAGGAAGCCTGCTTGCCGGCCTCCTCAATCATCTTCCTGACATCACCCGTGGAAGGAACTCGCCCGCTTGACACGACTTTGCCGTCAATCACAAGTCCCGGGGTCATCATCACCCTGTACTCCATGATCTTGACCATGTCTTTCACCTCTTCCACCGTTGCATCCACCCCGAGTTCAGTCACGACTTCTTGCACCTGCTTCTCAAGAGCTCTGCACTTCGCACAGCCCGTACCAAGCACCTTGATGTCCATGTCGTACCTCCTTTCAGTCTCAGTCAACCACCATTCTGGGGGAGACATCCCCTATGATCGAGGCGCCGACGCCACTAGAGAACGTATCCCGCAATCCAGCCCACAAGGGTTCCCAGCACCACAATCGTGGGCACATACACAAGCGCTTTCTTCCTGCCGAAGACTTTCGCTATCGCAAGCCAGTTGGGCAAGCTGAGTCCGGGGCCTGTCAACAAGAGCGCCAGCGCAGGCCCCTTGCCCATCCCGAGTCCCATGAGCGTGTCCACGAAGGGCGCCTCCGTCATCGTCGCGAAATAGCTGACAGCGCCAATCATTGTCGCCAGGAAGGACTGTCTCAAGCCCTCGCCACCGAGAGCGGCCTGCACCCACTCGGGACGAAGCGCCGCACCGACAACCCCAACCACGAACACTCCGACGAGGAGCAGAGGGAAGATGATTCGAACGAACCACCAGGACTCGCGCAGCCAGCCGGTGATGCGCTCCCGCGAGAATGACCTCCTCACATACAGCCCAACAATCACGAGCCCGATAGCCCACACGACAACCTTCTGCCAGTAGGGACCTTGAATAATCAGGTAGTTGGGAGACAACAACCACACAACCAGCAGGAGAAGCAATATCACGCTCTTCCTGTCCATAAGTGGCCCACCGGTCGACTGTATGCTGGAGACGCGGGTCGCTTCTTCTTTCCGGAAAGCGAAAGACATCACGGAGCCAACCACGAGACTCATGAGCAGGGCGCT
This sequence comes from Dehalococcoidia bacterium, assembly GCA_030602785.1. Lineage (GTDB taxonomy): Bacteria > Chloroflexota > Dehalococcoidia > GIF9 > AB-539-J10 > SKVJ01. The sequence continues at coordinate 15,316 of JAUVZB010000028.1, read as the reverse complement.
CACCAGCCTCGCCATCACCATCTCTGTTCCAAGTATCGAACCCGTGTAGGTGAGGGCAAGGATGTTCGCGGCAGGCGCAACCCAGAGCAGGATGAACGCAGCGCCGATGCCGGCACCGCCGTAGTAGATGCCGCTCGATACGGGGATGACAGTGCACGAGCAGGCTGCGACAAAGAAACTGCCGCCCGCTGCAATCGAATAGGAGGATATCTTGCGCGCCGCCGCGCCAAGGTAGCCGACGATTGACTCTCGCGAGACGAAGCTAACGATGCCACCGGCCAGCAGGAATGCGGGAATCAGGCACGTGAGTACATGCAGCGCAACGTACTCTCGCAGGGCGTTCAGCCCTCCGATGAGGAGTTCAATAGGCATCCGGCACCTCTCTCATAAGAATGACAATGTTGCTCAGAGAGCAGACTTCACGAAGAGGAGGCCCTGCAAACGCGCGGATTGCGCGGCACAGTGGACAGGAACCTCTTCCTGTCCTCGATGGCCTGAGGGCTCTCCACAGCGGCCTTGCGCACCGCCTCCAGCATGTACTTCAGACTGGGCGCGATCCCGTCCCAGTCGACGGAGTAGTGCTTCCAGCGGCCCTCTTTGTGCATCTTCAGGAAGCCGCTCTCCCTGAGGGTGTTGCAGTACCGGGAGGCATTCACCTGGGAGATCTCGAGCGCATCCATGACCTCACACACGCAGCATTCGCGCTGCAGCAGCAGGTTGAGCACGCGTACACGGGCCGGGTCGCTCAGGCTCTTGGCTGCCTTGACTATCTCATCCACGTTGACATCCCTGCAGATAGTTTCATATATACGTAAGTATGTATATGTTATCCGCGTTTGTGCTCCGCGTCAAGAGACCTGTACAAAGACACGCCGTCTGCTACCATTGAGACACGAAAGGTGCCGCCGATGACAGTCCCTCGCATATCACCCTTTGACCCGTACCCCCGGAAATACGTCGCAGTCCACGACACGGAGATGGCCTACGTCGAGGTTGGCTCCGGCCCACCCATCGTCTTCCTCCATGGCAATCCCACGTCATCATATCTGTGGCGCAACACAATCCCACACGTCGAAGGGCTCGGTCGCTGCCTCGCCCCCGACCTCGTGGGCATGGGACAGTCCAGCAAGAACCCGTCAGGCTCCTATCGCTTCGTAGACCACGTCTCCTTCCTCGACGCATGGTTCAATGCGGTCGGAGTGGCGGAGAACGCCACGATTGTGGGACACGACTGGGGAGGTGCGCTCGGACTCCACTGGGCCTGTCGCCACCCGGAGCGCGTCTCGAACCTCATCTACATGGAGACCTTCGTCCGTCCCCTTCTGTGGGAGGAGTGGCCGGATGCCCCGAAGAAGATATTCCAGGCGATGCGTTCGTCGGCCGGCGAGGAGCTGGTTCTGCAGAAGAACGCCTTCGTGGAGCGTATCCTCCCGGCGAGCGTGCTGAGAAAGCTGACGGAAGAGGAGATGGCCGTGTACCGCGCGCCCTACGCGGAGCCAGGCGAGTCACGACGGCCCACTCTCACCTGGCCGAGAGAGATTCCCCTGGATGGAGAACCTGCTGACGTAGTCGCCATCGTCAAGGAATACTCGGACTGGCTCAGCACGAGCCTCATGCCGAAGCTGTTCATCAACGCCGACCCGGGAGCCATCCTGGTCGGCCCTCAGCGCGAGTACTGCCGTTCATGGTTGAACCAGGCGGAGATTACGGTGAAAGGCAACCACTTCCTGCAGGAGGACTCACCGCACGAGATAGGCGAGGCCATCGCGGAGTTCCTGTCCCGGTTCGACTAGGTGACCAGAAGAGCGGAGGGAGTAGCTGGCTGTCCCGGGCAGACCGGACCAAGCGTTATGTCCTCGGCCATTAGGTCAAGCCCTCCCGGGTTTCAAACCACTCCACGGCAACTGCCGGAGCCGGCGACGTCCAGCACACCACAGACAACGGTCAGTCCCTCCCCAGCAGTTCGATGCCCCCGGCGTAGATAGCCCATTCCTCGTCGTTCGGTATGGCAAGGATGCGGACTCGTGAACCCTCTTCGTGCAGCGGCTCTATCCGGGACGGGTCCGCCATCCGGTTGCGCTCGCCATCAAGCCGGATGCCGAAGAAATCCATGTCGCGGCATATGGCGGAGCGCACCTCGGAAACACGCAGCCCGACATCATCGGTGAAGATGAGCGCGTCCAGTCCGTTCATGGCAGCCGCGTATGCCCCGACGTACTGCTTCACGCGGTAGACATAGAGGTCGAAGGCAAGCTTCGCACGGGAGTCCTTCTCCACGATGGCGACAAGGTCGCGAAGGTCGCTCGACACGCCGCCGCTCAGACCAAAGAGTCCGCTCTCGCGGTGCAGGAGCTGCGTAAGGTCGGAGGCCGAGTAGCCCTGCTGCACCAGCTCCACGAGGATCCCGGGGTCAAGGTCGCCGCAGCGCGAGTTCATCACAAGCCCCTGGAGGGGTGAGTAGCCCATGGACGTATCCACCGAGCGCCCGTTCGCGATGGCGCACGCGCTCGAGCCGCCTGTGCCAAGGTGCAGAGCAACAGCCTTGAACTGCGCTTCGCCCAGGTACCAGGTTGCCTTCTCCAACACGTCCGCATAGGAGAGCCCGTGGAAGCCGTGCTTCCTGTACCTGTCCGCCAACTCGTGGGGCAGCGCGTAGGCCCGCGCGTGCTTCGGCAGCCCCGAGTGGAAGGTCGAGTCGAAGACCACATACTGCGGGACGCCCTGATACCTCTCTGCGAGCAGGTCTATCATTGCCAGTGCCGCCACGTTGTGGAGCGGTGCGAGGGGCGCGCACTCGTCCAGCAGCGGTCGGCTATCCGCATCGACCACCGTGCCGCGAACGAAGTAGCCGCCGCCGTCCGCGAAGCGGTGGCCTGCCGCGTCGAAGGTCAGCCCGTTCGCGTCCAGGTAGTCCAGCACACGCCGTGTCGCGGTGATGTGGTCCGGCAATTCGACGTCCCGGCGCACATCGGTCCCACCGTGGTGGAACTCGACGAACGACGGCTCTGTACTCTTCACTCCCACCCGGTGGCACTTCCCCCTCAGGAGGATCTCGCTGTGGCGGTAGAGCTTGAACGTCAGCGAGGAGCTGCCCACGTTGAGAATCAGTGCTCTCAAGTCCTCATAAGCGCCGCTGTCGGACATGATATTCCCTCCCATGAGGCCTTCCTCCCCCGGGCCCGGCTTCCAGCACCCGGGGGCTACCCGCCCTCGGGCATGCGACCTCGTCCGTGCGCCGCGACTATCTCCTTCAGCAGCACGACCAATTCCGTATCCGAGAGCTCGCCGATGTTCCCGACTGCGTCCTGGAGCCGGCCGACATGGGTCTCCGGCGAGGTTGCGACAGATTGTCTTCTGCGCGCCATCCTGGACTCCACGAGCGTGGCGCTCACTTCGGAGATAAGCGCCGCCATCACGCCGACGCCGACGACCATGAGAAGCATGCCGATGCTGCGCCCGAGCTGACTGGCAGGGACGATGTCACCGTAGCCCACGGTTGTCACCGTCGCCAGGCTCCACCACAGCGCATCGGAGATGTTCTTGATGGGGCTTGCCGGGTCATGGAACTCGATGGTGAGAACGGCGAATGCCGCCGCAAGCACCACCGCTGTGACGAGTACGACAACGTACAGCAGCCGACTTCTGTCGACAAACCTGTCGGCAATCGTGAAAACGCGTCTGAGACGGACAGCAACCATCACAACTCGTACGAACCGTACGAGGCGGAGCGCGCGCAGGCCCGCCGAGAGTATCGGCAACACGGCAATCAGGTGCAGCGCGATTGCCGGAATCATCGCGAGCGGCTCATACCAGCTGTGCTTAACGAAATGCCGCCTTGACTCGCTCGCCCGCAGGCGCTTTATGTAGTCCAGGGCAAACACGCCACAGATGAACAGATCCACCGTGTAGACGCCAACCGGAAACCGTCCTTTCTGCAGCATGGCGTTGCCAAGCACCACGAGGAATATCGAGAGGACGGCGAGAACCCCAATCAGAACCTCAGTCCTACTCATCTTGCTATTCATCTACTCCCTCCAGAGGCAAGATCGTCCGCCGCCAATCGAGTTTGCGGCCTGGATTCGGATTATACTCTCGCCCAACTCAGGCAGGAACGTCTTTGGCTTCCCTGAGCAGACAGGCATGGTCTAGAATTGAGGCGACAGGTCGCAACAGGCACTGAAGAGGGGGAAGAAGTGGGCACACGAGGATGGCTGTACGGGATTGCGAAATTGATGGGCGACGTCAACGCAGTGAAGAAGGGAAAGGTGGGACGCCGCGTCGCCCGGCGCGCCACCGGCAAGGCCACGGGCAGGACCTTGCGGAAGCTCTTCGGATGAGACCCCCGCCACCTTCATGCACGCACTCCACTGAGAGCTCCATGGACGGTTCATTGACTGAATGGCTTCTCCGAGCCGAGACGCCGTCAATCCGGTTCATCACCCTTCGCGACCTAATGGAAAGGCCTGCGGGTGATGCTTCCCTCCGTCAGGCCGCGCAGGACGTTGCAGCGTCCGGTCCGGCTGCTGCAATCCTTGCCGCACAGCAGTCGGAGGGCTACTGGTTCACGCGGCGCAACTACTACTCTCCCAAGTACCGCTCCACGCACTGGAGCATGCTGCTCCTCACGGAGCTTCAGGTGGCCCCGTCCGAGCCACGCCTCACGAAGGGCGCCGACTTCATGCTGTCCATCAGGACGGACAAGTCCAGTCCTCGCACCAGCATGGGCAAGCAGAAGGAATCCTGCTTCTGGGGCAACCTGCTCCGCTACGTAGCACATGCCGGCCTGCAGAACGACCCGCGTGTTGAGCGTGTGATTGACGACCTCACTTCGCGCGGTCTGCAGGACAACTGGGTCTGCGTCCATTTCGGCGACCGCTGCCCGTGGGGCGTCCTGCGAGCCCTCTGGGGTCTCGTCGCCTTGCCCTCTCAGTTGCGAACATCCGAGGTCAACGCCAGCATCGAGAGCGGCCTGCGCTTCCTGCTCGAAGAGCATGACTTCCTCGCTGGGAAATATCCCCGGCGAAGCACCTACCTGAAGAACTGGCACAAGCTGGCGTTTCCTCATTTCGCGCATGCAGACCTCCTCTTCGCCCTGCGCGTCCTGACCGACCTCGACGCGCTCGAACACCCGGCTGCACAGCGGGCGCTCGACTGGCTCCAGCAGCAGAGGCGCGGTGACGGCCGGTGGCAAGGCATCAGTCCCTTCGGGAGCCGCACATGGGAGCTTCCGGGCGGGAGAGAGGACGTCGATCGCTGGGTGTCACTCCACTCAACGCTCGTGCTGCAGAAGGCGCGCCGCATCTGACTGGTATGAACCCTGCCTGCCAACCAACACGGATAGCCCCAACGTGGCGCCGGGAGTCCGGCGGAGTGGCCCCTTCCACGACACAAGGCAAGAGGAATCGTTGTCATCCGTCAACAAGGCCCGACGGGCACGCTCGAGCCAGGTATCTCCACGCCTGTTTTCGCTGAACCGCGCTCGTGTAGTAGGATATGGCCTGCGGCTCGATTGATGTGAGTGGCAGCTCCGCGAGCCCGGCACTGCTGGCAGTGCAACACCTTGAGTGTCGCCGTCGCCAGGGGAGAGGTATCAAGCCATGGGCAGCCTTTCATACTTGTTCGAGCCCGCCACCGTCGCGGTCATAGGCGCATCGGACGACCCCACGAAGTACGGCAACCGCGTGATGCAGAGCATCCTCGATGCCGGCTTCCAGGGACCAGTCTACCCTGTGAACCCGAACGTTCCCGAGGTCCTCGGGCGCAGCACGTATCCGTCCATGAAGGACTTGCCCGGGAGCGTTGAACTCGCCTTCGTCGTCATACCCGCGAAGCTGGTTCTCGGCGCAGTCAGAGACTGCATCGCGGCAGGAGTCAAAGGCATCGTTATCATCACAGCCGGCTTCGGCGAGGTGGACGAGGAGGGCCTCTCCGCGGAGGCCGAGATAGGGAGGCTTTGCAGGGAGGCAGGGATTCCGGCGGTCGGCCCGAACTGCATGGGCGTTGTCTGTTTTTCGTCCCACATCATCGGCACCATGACCATGGACCAACTGAAGGGCGAGCCGGGCGACACCTCGTTCATCTCGCAGAGCGGTACGTATGGCATCAGCACCCTTAACCAGGGGCTCACCGCGGGAGTCGGCTTCAGCAAGTTCGTGAGCAGCGGCAACGAGGCCGTGACGAAGTTCTCGGACTATCTCGAGTACTTCGGTGAGGACCCCTCTACCCGTGTCATCATCGGCTACATCGAGAGCCTCAAGGATGCCGACCGCTTCGTGCCCGTTGCGAAAGAGGTCTCCAAGAAGAAGCCCATCATCGTGATGAAGTTCGGCCGCACAGGAGCAGGCACGCGAGCCGCCGCATCACATACCGGCGCCCTCGCAGGCTCTCACGAGGTCTACAGCGCCGCGTTCAGGCAATCAGGCGTCATCGAGGTCACACGCACTCAGGACCTCGTCAACACCGCGATGGCGTTCCGGACGCAGCCGCTCCCGAAGGGAAGGCGCGTGGCAGTCGCGGGCATCAGCGGAGGCTTCGCGGTGGCAGCAGCCGACTACCTCGCGGAGCTGAGCCTCGAGGTGCCCGTGCTGAGCGAGGAACTGCAGCAAAGGATGCGCCGCGAGGCACTTGTCCCAACTTTCGGTTCCGTCAAGAACCCACTGGACCTCTCCGCGGAGGTCCGGCCGGCCCCGCTTCTCAAGTGCATCGAGCTGCTGCTCTACTCTGACGAGGTCGACTCAGTCATCATGGGGCTATGGTCGTGGCCTCTGCCGCCGGCCGAGGAGAGCATCAGGGCGCTTGAGCGTTTGCAGCGCGAGAGCGGCAAGCCGATACTGCTCTGCTACTACGGGAGCCGACGCGGAACGGAGATCATCCAGAGCATGACGGAAACACTGCCGGTCTACAGTACTCCGGAGGAGGTCTCCCAGGTGATGGCCGGCCTGTGCCAGTACGCAGACTACCGCAAACGGACGGGGACCTTTCCATCATAGCGGCGCGCTCTCAACGAACCGAGGGCGTTTGTGGATAGTGGAGACAACAGCGCCAGCGTGAGCAGCACTGGCCCGACGGCTTCCCTGATGGGAAGCCGTTTCTTTCTGGGTCAAGAGGCACGCGTTCTGTTGGTGTCCAGCGAAAATGTCCTCTTGGGAGGTCAGCGGCCCTGTTACCTTCGCCCGGTGGCGGCACGTGGACTGCGTCTGTCTGGTTTGAAACTCGCCCCTGCGATAGATTCGTGCCTTGCCCCAGGGTCGATGGGAAGGGTTCGGATGTAGGGGCAGGGCTCCGTCCCTGCCCGGAGGGACGGGTGGCGTATCTGTAGGGGCCATGGCATGCCTGGCCCGTCGCCCTGTCGTCACACAGCATCGCAAAGGCCAACACATCCCTGAACGACACACTGCCCTACGGGCGCGGCATGCCGCGCCCCTACAGTTACGATTGGTCTCGTGGCCATCGACCTCTTCCACCCCTTCATGTTCAACGTCTCCCTCTCCTGCATGCTGACATTTTCGCTGAACAGTTAAGGGCTGACAGGAATCGTAGAACATCAACACAAAATGGGCGCGTTCTTGACAGCACGCACCGCTGCAGCCAGACTACGACGTTCGGGAGGTCACGCCATGAGCAACCTTGAGCCCCTTCTCCGCCCGCAGTCGGTAGCCGTGGTCGGAGCATCGGATGACGAGGACAAGTACGGCCACAAAGTTCTGAAGAACATCGTCGATGCCGGCTACCGGGGCCGCATCTACCCGGTGAACCCCAACGCGGATACCGTCCTCGGCCTCAAGAGCTACCGCTCGTTGGCCGACATCCCTGAGCGCCTCGACGTCGCCTTCATCGTCATCCCAGCGCGGCTGGTCGTGAATGCCGTGAGAGACGCCGTGGCAGCACAGGTTCGCAGCCTCGTCATAATCACGGCGGGCTTCGGCGAAACCGGAGACGAGGGCAGACAGATGGAGGCAGAGATCCGCGAACTCTGCACACGGGCCGGCATCCCCGCGGTCGGGCCCAACTGCATGGGCATATGCTCTTTCCCCGTGCCTCTGGCCGCCACAATGGAATCTCTCCGAAGCGAGCCGGGACACGTGTCCTTCATCTCCCAGAGTGGCACCTACGGCATCACCACCCTCAACTACGGCCTTCGGATGGGAGTGGCCTTCAACGCGTTCGTCAGCAGCGGCAACGAGGCAGTGACGAGATTCTCAGACTACCTGGAGTACCTGGGGAATGACCCGGACACACACGTCATCATGGGCTACATCGAGAGCCTTCGCGACGGGGAGAGGTTCGCCCGCGTGGCGAAGGAAGTGACGAAGAAGAAGCCTGTCGTAGTCATGAAGTTCGGTCGCACGCAGAAGGGCTCGATGGCGGCTGCTTCTCACACGGGCGCGCTCGCCGGCTCCCACGCAGTGTACAGCTCAGTCTTTCGCCAGTGCGGCGTCGTCGAGGTCACACGCACGCAGGACCTGCTCAACACGGCAATGGCCCTGTCGATGCAACCACCTCTCAAAGGACCAGGCATCGCCATCGTCGGCGCCAGCGGCGGCTTCGCAGTGGCGGTCACGGACTATCTGGAGGAGCACGGTCTGGAAGTGCCGACCTTCGGCGAAGAGCTGCAGCAGCGCATGCGTCGCGAAGCCGGCACAATGCCCTATGCCTCGCTCAGGAATCCCGTCGACCTCGCAGCCGACCTCAGGCCCGCGCCGTTGCTCAAATGTATAGAACTCGCCCTCCAGCAGGACACAATCGACGGCGCCATCGCCGCCCTGCCATCCCGCCCCTTCCCTCCTGCGGAGCACACAATCACGGAGCTGGAGCGCATGCAGCGCGACACCGGCAAGCCGGTCCTCATCTGCTACTACGCCCGCCCGGAAGGCGTGGACGTTATCCGGCGAATGACCGCGCAGATTCCCGTCTACAGGAGCCCGGAGGAAGTGGGCCAGGTCATGGCCGGCCTCCAGCAGTACGGCGACTACGTCAAGCGTGTCGGTTGTTGGCCCTGTTGACTCGGCGTTCCCTCTGTCCCCGGACTGTCATCCGGCCACGCCTGCGTGCGGGACTTGACCCCACAGCCACTTTGCATCACAATCTCGCCTGCACCGGCAGTGTGCGCGCCAGGTGATAGCAGGCTTCCGTATCGGGAAGCAGTCCCCGCGTCCGAATACTCGTCAGGAAGCACCGCTCGGCGCTTGGTCACTATGAACGTACCGTCCAGGAGGACTTCCCGATGAACAACCTGAAGCACATGTTCCGGCCGCAATCGGTCGCCGTGGTCGGCGCCTCGGATGACCCCGCCAAGTGGGGATACGGGGTCCTCAACAACATAATTCAGGGGGGTTTTGCAGGACGCGTCTACCCGGTGAATCCGAACGCCGACTACGTTCTCGGCCGCACGGCGTACAGGTCCCTCAGGGACATACCCGAGCCCGTCGACCTTGCTTTCATCGTCATCCCAGCGCCTTTCGTCGTCACAGCCATCAGGGATGCCATTGCCACAGGCGCCCGCAGCCTCATCATAATCACTGCAGGCTTCGGAGAGACCGGTGCGGAGGGCAAGAAGAGGGAGGCGGAGGTTCGCGACCTGTGCCTGGAAGCAGGCATTCCGGCTGCCGGGCCCAACTGCATGGGCTTATGCAGCTTCCCCGTTAAGCTCGTGGCCACGATGGAGCCACTGGAGAGCGAGCCGGGAAGGCTCTCCTTCATCTCGCAGAGCGGGACCTATGGAGTCACCACTCTCAACTACGGTCTGCACCTGCACATCCCGTTCAACACGTTCATCAGCAGCGGCAACGAGGCAGTGACAAGGTTCTCAGACTACCTGGAGTACCTCGGGGAGGACGAGGAAACCGGGGTCATCATGGGCTACATCGAGAGCCTGCGCGACGGGAAGAAGTTCATGCAGGTCGCGAAGGAAGTCACGAAGAAGAAGCCTGTCATAGTGATGAAGTTCGGACGGACTGACGACGGCACGCGTGCGGCCGCGTCCCACACCGGGGCACTCGCAGGTTCCAACGCCATCTACACCTCCCTCTTCAAGCAGTGCGGCGTCATAGAAGTGACACGCACCCACGACCTGCTCAACGTGGCAATGGGCTTCGCGATGCAGCCGCCGCTACGAGGCAACAGGATTGCCATTGTCGGACCCAGCGGCGGATTCGGCGTCGCGACGACCGATTACCTCGCCGAACACGGTTTGCAGGTGCCGGAGATTGACTTCATGCTCCAACGCAGACTCCGCGAGGAGGCGGATGCGCTGCCATTCGCGTCCCTCCGTAACCCCATCGACCTCGCGGCTGACCTGCGTCCCGACCCGCTGCTGAAATGCACGGAGACAGTCCTCAACCTGGACATGATCGACGGTGCAATCGTCGGACTTCATTCCCGTCCGTTTCCTCCGAACGAGCGCCTCCTGCGCAGGCTGGAGGAGATTCAGCACGAGACGGGCAAGCCGCTGGCCATCTGCTACTTCTCTCGTCCCGAAGGCATGGACGTGGTCCAGTCCATGACCCGCACTCTCCCTGTGTACCGGAGCGCCGAGGACGTCGGTCAGTTCATGTCGTGTCTCTGGCAGTACGGGCAGCGGTTGAACGGGCACAGAGAGGAGTAATGCTGGCGGGACGACTACTCTACGGACCACAACAGGATGAGCCCTGCATCGTCCTCTGTAATCTGTCCGTCCCCGTTCACGTCCATTGAAGAGTCGGGCAGCAGCGCACCTTTCGCCATCTTCAAGGCGATGAGCGCGTCAAGCTCCGTGGCAGTATCAGGCGTGACGCTTGCCGGAGGAGGCGCCTGCCCTCGAGGCTGAAGGCCGGAGGGCCCGGTTGGCTGCGCGTGGCTGCCGGACTCAATCGGCAGCACAGCGAATTCCACCGTGTCCGAGGCTATCTGCCCTGCAGCCTTGGCCTGAACGGCAATTGCCCATGTGCCCGCATCGACAGCCTCGGCCTGTCCAAGCTGCATGGAGTAAGCGCCGGCCTGAAGATAGACGGTCTCGGAGCCCGAACCACCTGGCCCGCCGATACTCCACGTGACCTCACAATCTGCACTGATCTCTATCCATATGGCCGTGCTTTCGCCCAGGAGATAGCTCCCGCCGGGAAGTCCGATGCCTCTGCCCCTCTTGTCGGTCCACACATCCACCACGAGGGGCACGGATGTCGCCACATCGCCTATCGTGAAGACAACGCTATCAGACGCCAGGCTGTCACCTGCAACGGCGTCGACGGATATCTGCCAGCTTCCGACCAGGTCTTCCCCTGTCCCCTTTGGAGTTATGACTACCGACTCGTGCGCCTTAAGCTCAACGTCCATAATGCTGTCAGGAGTCTCGCCCGTCAGTGCGATGGTGACGGAAGCGTAGCAATCCTGGTTCGCCTGGATATAGATGACGATGTCTTCTCCTGTGCCGAAGCTGCCCCCGTATCCCCCCGGGCCCTCACCTCCCTTGCTCGTCCACACATCAACCGCAAACGGAGAGGACTGCGCGGAATCGTCACCGGGCTGCAGGACTCCATCGTCTGCGAGCAGGGCAACAGTCTCTACTGCGCCGACTTCAGCGTGAGGGCCAACGGCCGCACTGGCATGCTCCAGCGCCGCTGTTCCGCCAACGCAGAGGACGACGGCACATACCACGGGCACAACCTGTCGAAGCCGCATATGTCTTCTCAGTGTATGCACTCTTGCTTCCTATTGCGGGAATGACACCACGGGTGGCAGAACTGACATATCCTGGAGCCCCAGGCTCCCCGGTGAACTCGTGGCAAACACTTCAAGGAGGTTCTCAGCGCTGTGCGCCACAACGTTCTCCAGCACCAGTGCAGTCTGCCCGTTCCCCGGAGCAGACGGCAGCACCTCGAACATGACAGTTGCGACTGCCCAGTCACTGTTCAGTCCATCGGGACAGACCAGCCCGATGGTCACGCGGCCGGGCGCGCTGCCGTACACGAACAGGGAATCGGGAGGAAGTGTGCCGCTCGTAACACTCGTGACCTGCACGACATTCGGGTCATATGTCATCTCCACGTGCAGGCTGCCGATACTCAGCGCGCCACGCAGCTCGATTGGAACACTGAAACTGCCGTCGGTGGGCGGTGACGCGGGCGGAGTTGTGGCCGGAGTCATGGCAGGCATCTCATCGAGTTCGTCCTCAGCGGGCACCTGGTCGCCGCCAGAGGAGCCCGGCAGACTCAGACCACTGAACGGGTTCGGCAGACTGAATCCTCCACCGCCGGCCTGCGCAAACAGGATGATAATCGCGATGACGCCGACGGCCACGAGGGCGCCGCTGAGCAGATACGGCGTTCTGCCACTTGTGAGTCTCTGCGCCCAGCCGAGTGGCCCTGCACTCGGAGGAATCGCCATCCTCGCGGGTCGTGTAGTCGACTGCCCTGCAGTAGTAACATGCGATGGTTTTGCAGGACGGGGTGCACTGCGGTCCGCCTCCGCCGCGAATGCCTTGACCTCCGATGCAGACTCTGCTCCGGACAGTTTCTCGAGGGCGACGGACTGTCGTTCCAGTCCCTCAATACGGCTCCGCAGCTTCCCGGTAGCCTTCTGGTACTGCTGCAGGTCGAACTCGCCAACCTTGTACCTGACCTCAAGTGCGGTTTCCTCCCGGCGGAGCTTCTCGAGTTCCTGCGAGACCTCCTGCTGCTGCTCGCCGATGGTGTCCCGGGAACGAGCGACATCCGCGTCGGCGGCCTGGAGCTTCTCTTCATATTCCTGCCGCATCGCGTCGCGGGTCGCGTCATCAAGCGAGCCTTCCGCGCCGAGCTGGTCGAGGGAGGCCAGCAAGCGGTGAGCCTCTTCACGCGCCGACAGCGCCTGCAACAGATTACTGGATAGACTCGCCATCACCGGACCTCATGCGGCAAACGCTTCCCGACACTTCGCTCACTGCGGGTTGCACGAATTCAAGATACTAGTACATCGGGAAGATTGCAACAGGCGCGGCTCGCGCTGCGCAAGATTGGAGGCAGAAAAGGGTTGACACCCCAAGCCGATAGCGTGTCATTGAAGCACCATCCGTTCAGGATTGGAGTCCAGTGTCCCTCCTGTTGGAGGAATACCATATGAGTTTTCTAACGGTCATCTTCCGAATCATCGGCTTCCTCTCCATCCCGCTGGTGCTCTTCTCCGTATACATGATGGTGCGCAGCATCGGCCGCGCGCGGAGAATCACACGCAAAAGCCTCTTCATCCAGCTCGGCATGAGCCCTGTCTTCCTCATCGTCTACAGCCTGCTCCTCGGCGTGAGCATCGCGTTCAAATGGGCGGTCCCACTTGTGATACTGGGGCTCGGTGTCGGCGGATTCTGGGGCCTGAGCACCGCGCTGACGCTCCGGGGCAGCCAGGTGATGGGCACACGCTCAACCTGGTACATCATCCTGTGGGGTGCGAGTTTCGCACTCACCCAGACCCTGGCGCTTTTCGCCACCGAGGGAGCGGCGGCGGGGGGGCTGGCCACAATGTGCTTCTCGATGGGCACAGCGGTCGGCATGAACGCGGGCCTGCTGCTACGACACCATTTGCTGCTCTCGAGCGGTACCGCGGGAGGCAGTCCCGCGTGAAGACTCGCACGGTCCGCGGCACTGCACAGGGCAGGTCCCTCAAGAAGCTCAGGGTGCTCCGTTGCGTCCTGTTCGCAGTCCTTCTGATGCTGCTCATGATGGCGACCGGCTGCACTGACATCTTTGCCGATATGCTCTCCGGCGAAGGCTGCGGAACTCACGATGTGTGCACGACCAAGACGGCAACGGCAGGCGTCGCCGCGACGCTGATGGGCCTTGCCGGCACATACATCCAGAAAGAGGAAGATGCTCCCACAGCCCCGTGGCCATGGGACAGGGACCAGGCAGAATTCGACGCCGAACTCGACGCCGAACTCGAGGAAGGGCCGGCCGAGGGCGGTGACGAAGACACCGGCGGGGCCCCCTGGGATAAGCCTGAGAGCGAATGGGACGTCGACAAGAACATCAAGGACAACGAAGCCGGCAGCACACGGCCGGATACCGCGCCGATTGACGAGTCAGAACTCGAGGAGCACGGCCTTGACGGCCTCATGGACGATGACAAGGGGGCAGACGGTGCGGTGAAGACTCCCACGGGAGGCGAGAAGGAACCGGAGCCTGAGTCCACCGGCGATTCTGGAGACAAGGCAGAGGGTGCCGAAGAAGGCGGCGAGGGCGGCACAGGGGACAAGGACAAGCCGGCTTCGCCTGCCGCCCCCTATATCCCTGTGACCACCATAGGAGCCTGTCGGAGAAACAATTCTCATTGCCATATAGGGCATCGAGATGGAACACTGGTGGGGTATAGTAGTAGCGTGAAGACGTTCAAGCCGTACGCGCCGAACCAACTACTGCTGCTACCGCCGTCGTTGCAGGACTGGCTGCCCGAGGGCCACCTGGCGCTGTTCATCAGCGATGTGGTGGACGCGCTGGACCTGACGCCGATTGTGGCAAAGTATGAGACAGGCGACGGGCGTGGCCAGCCCCCGTATCACCCGGCATTGATGGTGAAGCTCCTTCTGTATGCCTACTGCACGGGGAAACCGTCGTCCCGGCAGATTGAGAAGGCGACCTGCGAGGAAGTGCCGTACCGCGTACTGGCAGCCAATCAGCACCCAGACCACGACAGTATCGCTGCCTTCCGGCAGCGGCACCTGTCGGTCCTTGCGGGGTTGTTCGGAGAGGTCCTGCAGCTCTGTCAGCGCGCCGGTCTGGTGAAACTGGGTCACGTGGCACTGGATGGGACGAAGGTTCTGGCCAATGCCTCAAAGCACAAGGCTATGAGCTACGGCCGGATGGGCGAGGTTGAACTGAGACTCGAACAGGAGATCGCGGCCCTCCTCGCGCAGGCAGAGCAAGTCGACGCTGCGGAGGACGCGCTGTATGGCAAGGGTCGGCGTGGGGATGAGCTCCCTGCTGAGCTCGCCCGACGGGAGAGCCGTCTGCGGAGAATCCGTGAGGCCAAAGCGGAACTGGAGGCGGAGGCGAAAGCCCGGGCCGCTCAGGCGGCGGCTGTGGCCCAGGCCAAGCGCGACGAGCGTGATACCCGAGAGGCGGGCCGGAAGCCAGGGAGCCGCCCACCACGGATGTCGGACCCAGCCCAGGCGCAACCGAACGCCAGTGCTCAGCGGAACTTCACCGATCCCGACTCCCGGATCATGAAAGACGGGGCGACCAAGAGCTTCGTGCAGGCCTACAATGCCCAGGTGGCGGTGGACGAGAAGGCGCAGGTTATCGTGGCGGCGGACGTGACTCAGGAGGCGAACGACAAGCAGCAGTTGACCCCGATGCTCACCCGGGTGGTGGCA
>JAUVZB010000132.1 GCA_030602785.1 Dehalococcoidia bacterium | reverse complement strand
GTCGATCTTTCCACGGCGAGCGGGGTCGGTGGAAGGGTACTCGATTCGGGCGACTCTTCTGTACTAGGCCATGGTTTCTCTCCCTACGCCTCTTGGCGTGTCTTGGTCCCAAAGTAGTAGCCGAAGATGGTGCCGATGAGGGCGGCCAGGATGTCGGGCATGTCGCGGCCCTCGATGGCGAGATAGCACAGGGTGGCGCCGAACATGAAGGCCAGGGCGCCCTGGATGAGGGCAGAGGTCTTGAACAGGTCGATGAGCTTGTCGCGCATGGGGATCTTGCCCTCCTAGCGTTCGTTCCTATGGCTCGTTCTGGGTCACGATCACATTGTCGAAGTGGACTGTAGCAGGGCCGCCCGCATCCGCCGTATGCCTTACTCGCACCCACACAAGGGCTCTTCCCGTAGTCGCGGCAGTGTACAGCGGTACCCCCGCGATGTTGACGTAGGTCACATCGTTGAAGATCACTCTCACAAACTCCGGAGGTGTGGCACCGAGGTCTATCACCACTTTGAGAGTGTTGGGACAATTACTGTCCCTCGTCGGGTTGAGGTTGGTCGCAAATGGTGGCCACGTTGGTCCAACCGGCTCCTGCATGTACTGCAGCTCATCGTTTCCCTGGTCGTACCTGACGTACCCGAACATCGCGTTCACAAGGTCGTCCGCCTGTATCTCGGCAATGATGAAGTCGCTCCGAAGGGTGACGCTAAACGAGAACTCCAACCCTACCCGAGAGAGCACGGGGAGGGGGAAGCCCTTTTCCAGACCAACCGTGGCACTGACGTTAGAGGCCATTTGGACGCAAAAGGCCCCCTGCCGCGCAAGCCCTGTGAACAAGGAGACTGTTCCGGTGAAGGGTGCGCCAGATATGATCATGTCCCCCAGACCATTGCGGAAGTCGGTCAACCAGAGTACGTCACCCCTCCGATCCCAGAGGTGGGGACTCCCGAGACGTATCGCGTGCTCGCCCAGGTCGTCCAGGCCGAAGACTGTCGCTTTCGGTCCTACGTGTCCCCAATCAGGCGTTCCGTGGGGCATCTTGCCTCGTCACACTTCCAGGGTCATGATATGGCCGGTCATAGTGATCTCGATGTTATCCCCTGCCAGCCCTCCGGTGAAGTACACGCGCACCACGTCTCCCGGGTCCAGCCACAGCTCGTTCTGATAGATCGAGGCCGCGTTGACGCCAAAGGCTTGAATGATCTCATCAAACCAATAGAGGGTCGCTGCCTGAAACACTGCATACGCGTGCTGGGTGGTGGCGGTGGTCCCGTCACGGGCTGCGATGTTCGTCACCTTCCAGATCAAGCCCGCTCCAGGACTGGCAGTGGCCAGGTAGCCACCAGCGCCCGAGATGACTCCTGTAGTGGCCACACGTAGAGCACCAGCATAGCTGATAAGCTGATCCTCGCCCCGCACCTGGACCGTGCCGTCGGTGTGACCACGAACTGCCCTGTATCTCGTGCCGTCCCAGACCAGCGGAGTCCGGGGACTTGGTACGTGGTTGGGAAGTATCTCTGGCATGGTCAGGCTCCCCTCAGGATGCCCAGGGCCTCGAGGCTCCGAGAAAGCGCCTCTAGCTCCCCCGGAGACGGAGCGGGCTCGACGAGGACCATGAAGGTGGGCGTGTGAGGATAGAAGTCGTCGAGGTTCCAGGTCTTGACGACGAACTCATAGGGCTGGGCGGTGAGCGGGAAGCGATCGGCGAAGTAGAACATGAAATCGTTCCAGTGA
>JAUVZB010000107.1 GCA_030602785.1 Dehalococcoidia bacterium | reverse complement strand
GGGACTGGCGCCGGGGAGAGGGGATCGTAATCTACGCGACAGGCTCTTACGCCTAAGGGGCACGTCTGATTCCCCTCTCCCGCGACATCGCTGGGACACTGTACATCAAGATACAAGGGGCACGTTGCACGTGCCCGTGGGATGGATGGAGGAGCGCTTCGGGAAGCGCCCGGTGACGGTGGCAGGACGCGGTCGTAGCTATCGATCGCCGTTGCTTGTGGCGGGCGGAAGGTCTCGACGGTTGGATTTGGGCTACAACCGTGGTTTCAGACAGTGGCCGGGTCGTTCACGAACGCCCCCTACATTCGGACCACCCCACGCCCACCAGGCACGTGCAACGTGCCACTACATTCGCAACCACCACCACGTCCCCGCGGGCAACCGCGGGCTGTTGCCGCGACCTTCATCGGCCGCCGGGTCGTTCCCGAACGCCCCCTACATTCGGACCACCCCACACCCACCAGGCACGTGCAACGTGCCCCTACATCACGAACCGCGGGCAACCAGTGGCTACTACCGTGACCTTCATCGTTCACCGGAGAACTGAGGACAGGCTGGCGTGGAATCCGCTCCCGCCGCGCGCTACAATCTGCACAGGCGTATCGCAGCGGCGCTTGCCCCATCATCCGGGCCCGCGTGTATGATACGACAGCATCAAACAAGTACCAGGCAGGTGTGAATTGTGATACTTCCAGGGCTCTTTCGTACATATCTATGGATGCTGGCACAGGCGATGGTCGCCGAAGAGGGCCACCAGACGGGTGGCCCCGGGAACGACAGCGGAGATAGCGACGACCACGCACGGAGCCGCAGAGAGGCGTTCGCGGAGATGTACGACAACCACATGCCGGGCGTCTACAGGTACATATGCTACAGGGTCGGCAACGCGAGCCTCGCGGAGGACCTCACAGCGGACGTTTTCGAGAAGGCGCTGCGGCACTTCGACAGCTACAAGAGAGAGAAGGCGAAACTCTCGACATGGCTAACGGCCATCGCCAGGAATACCGTGACCGACTACTTCCGGAAATCGAGCCGGGTGGAGGTCGTCAGGGAGGACGATGCGCCTGAGGAGGCCTCACGCGAGCCGGGGGTTGAGGAGCAGGTGGCGCGACTGGAGGAGGTGCGGCAACTCAAACTCGGCCTGTCCACGCTTCCGCAGCTCGACCAGGACATAATCTCTCTCAAGTTCGGCGCAGGAATGAACAACAGGGAAATCGCACGAATGCTGAAGGTGTCGGAGTCAAACGTTGGCACGCGGCTCTACCGCGCCGTCAAGAGACTGAGAGATGCCTTCACGGGATGGGGCAATGGCACGGAAGGATAGCTCCGAGAAGCGCTTCTCGGACGACATCGAGCGCCTGCTCCGGGGGGAGGAGCTCGGACCCGCTGCGGATGAGTCCGACTACGCCGGGATGCTGCAGTTCGCGCGCCGGATATTCGCGCTGCGACAGGAGCCGCGCCCCGAGTTCACCCGGCGGCTCAGGGATGATTTGCTCCGCAGGGCCGTTGAACCGGACGAAGCCCGCGAACACGGAGGTGTCCGCTCTTTCCTCGACAATCTGCTGTTCGGCCGGCCCGCGCTGCGGCTGGCGCTGGTCTCATCATTCGTTGTACTCGCAGCCGTCGGCCTCATGTGGAGAGCCGGAATGATATCGCCGATGATGGAGCAGGCGGGTGAGGCCGCACCGGCCATGCTGGAAGAGGAGGGCGAGGCCGCAACGGCCATGCTGGACGAGGAAGGCGCGGCTGCGCCACCGGCAAAGGGGGAGGAAGAGAAAGACACCATGCGAGTGACGGAGGAGGCAGAGGAAACAGCAGAAGAGGAGTGTGCACCTGTGCCGGGGTTCGGCGCGACGGAGATGCCTGTGGACATACGTGCATACACTGCGCCCTCACACAAGTACGGCGCTGCAGTCGAGATATCCATCGTGTTCGAGAACGCGGGACCGGGAACACTATCTCTTCAACCATTCCCTCCCCGCGTGCTGATACGGGAGGCAGGGACAGACACGGTCGTACGCAGTTTCGCAGCCGGCACGTCGCAACTCGAGCAATCCCCCATGGAGTCGACGCAGTATTCACTCGTGTGGGACCAGAAGGACGACAGCGGCACACAGGTCTCCGCCGGCCGCTACGAGATTGACATCGATACCCTCGAGGTATACCCGTCGACGAACGACGTGCCGCTGCCGGCGAGCGCCAGGGGAGTCGTGGCGTTCGACGTAGTCTCCGATTAGAGGACGCAGGAGAGATGGAGAAGGACAGGCCGGCCCCTACCCGGCAGGGAGGGAAGACAATGATAGTGATGAAACGAAAGAACATGCTGCCGGCAGCACTGGCGCTTGCTCTGCTGGTTCCCGTGCTGGCACTGACAGGCTGCGCCGGCGCCAGCCCGGTCTCTGTCCCCGACATAAACCTCGGCGGACAACAGGAAGGCATATGGGTCACGGGACGCGGCGAGGTACAGGCCGTGCCGGACGTGGCAAGCCTTAACCTGGGCGTCCAGGCGCAGGCCACGAGCGTTGCGGAGGCCCAGCAGCAGGCGAGCCTTGCGATGGAGGACGTCATGACGGCCCTCCACGACACCGGGGTCGCCGGGAAGGACATCAAGACCACCAGCTTCAACATCTGGCAGCGGTCACGCTGGGACCCCGACACGCAGCAGGAGGTCGTCACCGGCTACCAGGTCTCCAACACCATCCAGGCCAGAGTCCGTGATGTGGACAACGTTGGCGAGGTGATAGACGCGGCGGTGACTGCCGGCGGCGATTACATCCGCGTGAACGGCATCCAGTTCGAAGTGGACGACCCATCTGACTACCTGACGGAGGCCCGTGAGAAGGCCATGGCTGACGCGAAGGCAAAGGCCGTACAGCTCGCCGACCTCGCGGACGTTACCCTGGGAGAGCCATCCTTTGTCACCGAGGGATATCAGACCCCGGTGGTCTACCCGGTCCGTGGGTACGCGATGGCAGAGGAAGCGATGGCCGCGGGCGCGCCTCCCATGAGTCCCGGAGAGACGACTATCGTCGCCACCGTACAGCTCGTGTATGACATCGACTGACAGCAGTCACATTCCTTCCGCACACAGGGGGCCGCACATGCGGCCCCTTTCCGTGTCACCGGGCCGTCACTCGCGCCGCTTCACACCACAACACCCCGTAATCCGTGGATTGATGGGAACGGTGGGTGCATGTGGGCTTTGCCGCCACGCTGAGGCGGTTTCTTGGACGGTGATGGGCCGTTGGTCCGGCGTCGAAGACGCTCAGTATCAACCGGAGAGCACGGATGAGAGCAAC